>CAZXGY010000107.1:0-4971 GCA_964640455.1 uncultured Sulfurovum sp. | reverse complement strand
CGATAGCCTCTACGGTCAAAGATATGATTGGTGCAGGAGTGAAGGTGTCTTTCACTCAAAAAGAGCTACGTAAGATGGGTATAGAGGTAGAGAATGTCTCGATAGATGCTGAGCATATACGGCAGATACGTAAAACCATCAAAGTCTCACAGTCTGTCTTTGCCAAGCTGTTAAATGTCAGTCTCTCCTCTGTAAGACAATGGGAGCAAGGACTGCGTAAACCAAGTGGCTCAACCATGATACTTTTGGAACTTCTGCAGAAAGAGCCACATTTATTGGATTATCGGATTGATTTGAGTGTAGCGTAAAAGGAATATATGTAATGAGCCTATTTGAAATAGAAATAAACGATAACTTTAAAATTCGCAATGACCATATTTTTTTTCAAGAAAAGCATTTCAAAGACCTTTATAAAAAGAATAATCTTAACAACGGTGATGATAAAGATATTGACCTATATCTGCCTGATGAGTACATGTTGAGAGTGGATAAAGGCTCCATATTAGTCAATCAAAATGTAGGTGTTAGCTTTGAAGTCCATGAAATTGAGAGTATGATTGACTCTGATATTTACAGTCTTTATCCTGATGGCGGTGAACAGAACCTTTATCCAGAATGGCTATTGTTTTATATAGCTGTCAAGAAAAAGCAGGTTCGATGGATATTTGAACAGGATTTTCATGAACAATTATATTTTTTTAAATATATCGCTGAGATCAGGCACAAAGAATATGTGATACGGAACACAAAAGAATTTATTCCCATAAGTCAGCGTTCGCAGGCTTTTGAGATTAGAAAGAGTTTACACAGTCATTACCTTAATTACATACGAAACACGAGCATCGATATTGATAAGCTATCTGATTTTTTAGGTTTTTTATGTAAATTTCATGATAGACTCAAAGAAAGTGAAAAATATAAACTAATGTGGAACCTCGAAGCATATATTGAAAAGGTTATATGGCTTTTGCACGAGAAAGGCATATCATATGAAGAAATATATACCAATCCCATTGACAGCAATTGTGTAGGCTTGCAAGATATTCTCATATACAGACCTTTGTATATAAAACAAAATGAAAATCTTTTTCAATGCTTCCCAAAAATTCTCCAAAATATTTTTGGTAGTGATGTCACAACAGAAGTACTCATGGAAAAAGTGATAACAAAACCTGAATATGAAAGTCTACTTTTTACGTATATCCAACTAATAGAAAGATGGAACTCTAATAAAATAAGTGAAGTTGTATTGGGTGCATTGGCGAGAAGTATGATTTTGGATGTTGAAGAGATATTAAGGGATAGGCTTAATAAAAAGGGTTATTCTGCTATGGAAAAACTTGCTAACGATACCAAAAAGTTAGAAATCTATCGTAATGATATACCCCAAAATCTATCAGGTAATGATTTCTTTGATAGACTACAGCAAAAACTTTATGGGGCAGAAGAAAGTTTAGAAAAATATTTAATGATATTTTACCATGCAAGAAATCACTTTGCCCATGGGACTATAAACATTTACAAGTTATTTGAAGAAATGGATGATAAGACAAGATATATTCATAAGATTATTGCTTCGGTGATAGTGATACTTTATAGATTAGAAGATTTCGATACAAGTAATAATAGTTGACACTAATGGCAACATGGTACAATTATTAAACAAAAATAGATTGAGGGAACAATGAATAACAATGATAATGGGTATGTATATGTGTTGATGAATCAATCAATGCCGAATTTGGTAAAAATAGGAAAAACTCAAAGAACACCAGAAGAACGTGCAAAAGAATTGTCTTCAACAACAGGAGTACCAACACCATTTACTGTTGTTTATGATAATTATTTTGAAAACTGCTCTCATGCAGAACAGCATGTGCATATATTATTGGAAAATAAAGGCTATAGAGTATCTAAAAATAGAGAGTTCTTTGAGATGCCGATTAAAGATGCAATTGATGTTGTAATGGAAACTAAAAATTATTTTGGTGAATTTCAGAAAAATAATGCTGAAGAGTATATTGAAGAAAATAAAGATATAGAACCATGGTCGGATGTTTTGAAAATCGCCGAAGAATATCACTATGGTTATGGAGATTATATTCAGGATTATAATGATGCAATCACTTATTATTTACAAGCAATTAAATTGGGATACAAGCAAGGATATTATGAGATTGGTATGATATATGGATTAGATTTAGATGATGATAAAAAATCTTTTGAATATTACAAAAAAGGTATTACCGATGGATGTATAGACTGCTATTCTGGTTTAGGACAATACTATTTATATAAAGATTTTGGAAAAGCTAAAAAAAGTTATGAGTTATATATGAAGTATATTCCTACAGAAGAATTATTATATCCTAGTATATGTAATTATTTATTTCTTACTCTCTGGGCTATTGATATTGATAAAAGTGAAAATAAAATTGAATATTTTGATAAAACTTTGCCGTACAAAAATGATATTTTACAGGGATTTAGTGAAAGGAATTTTACTTTTTATAATACCTATAAATCATTTTATGATTTGCCTAAAATAGCACAAGATGGTTTAGTAGAATACTGTAAAGAGCGTGCCTATACGGATTATGAGCTATCAAGTTATCGTGCAGAATTGAAACTTGGAAATAATTTTTTGGATTATCTAGAATTGATATATAAAACTGGTTATATGTCACCTGATGACTTTGATGGAGAGATATTTATAATTGAATATATGGAAATAGACCGCATTATTTAAATTCTATACCTCAGCCTTTTTAGATTGAGGTATGAGAATTACTTTTGAAGTAACTCCGCCACTTCCTTAGCATGATACGTAATAATAATATCTGCACCAGCACGCTTAAATGCCATCATCGTTTCCATCATCACCGCATCATAATCTATCACGCCAGCTTTGGCTGCCATCTTAAGCATAGAGTACTCACCACTTACGTTGTATACAGCTAGTGGTAGGGTGGTGTTATTTTTGACATCTCTTACTATGTCTAGGTAAGCCAGTGCAGGTTTAACCATGAGGATGTCTGCTCCCTCTGCTTCGTCTGCTACAGACTCTGCTATGGCTTCGTTGCGGTTGGCTGGGTTCATTTGGTAGCTTTTTCTGTCACCTTTTCCGGGGCTTGACTCTGCTACGTCACGGAAAGGCCCGTAGTAGGCTGAAGCAAATTTAGTTGAGTAAGACATGACTGGGAGGTTCTCAAAACCTGCACCGTCTAGTCCACCTCTGATGGCTTGTATCATACCGTCCATCATACCACTTGGTGCTATCATGTCTACACCTGCTTTGGCATGAACTACGGCTTGTTTAGCTAGGTTGTCTAGAGTGATGTCATTATCTACAGTTTCAAGCACTGGGTCTATGACACCACAGTGACCGTGGTCTGTGTATTCACAAAAACAGAGGTCAGTAGTAACAAACATATCTGGGTGAGCAGCTTTTACAGCACGTACAGTTTGAGCGATGATACCATGATCACACATAGCATCAGACCCTACAGAGTCTTTTGTATCAGGGATACCAAAAAGGATGATAGACTTAATGCCTAAACCTTTAAGTACATCACACTCTTTGACTATCTCGTCGATGCTCATTTGGAAAACACCAGGCATAGAGTCTATCTCTATTTTGATACCTGTGCCAGATTTGGCAAAGAGTGGGTAGATGAAGTCATTGACAGATAGGTGAGTTTCTTGTAGTAAGTCACGTAGGACGGGATTGATTCTTTTTCTTCTAAAACGTGTGAACATACATATAACCTTTTTTAAATAAATTGGGTTATTTTACACTAATTATTGATTATTAACTATTAACTATTAATTCTTTATGTATAATCTGCCTATGAATAATATAGAAATATCACAAATTGCTATCTTACCGACCAAATATGGTACCTTTAATATACAAGCATTTAAAGAAAATGATAAAGAACACCTAGCTATCTTTACCGAAAATTTAGATGAAATAGGAACGCCTATTGTCCGTGTACACTCAGAGTGTCTGACAGGTGATGCCATAGGCTCAGTGAAATGTGACTGTGGAGAGCAACTGGCTTACGCACAAGAGCTCATAGCCAAAGAGGGTGGGATGATTATCTACCATCGTCAAGAGGGGCGTAACATAGGGCTACTTAACAAGGTCAATGCCTATGCACTTCAAGATAAAGGTTTCGATACAGTAGCCGCTAACCATCAGTTAGGTTTTAAAGCAGATGAACGTACCTATGAAGTTGTAGAGTTTATATTGAAGTTTTTTGGTATAAAACAGCTCAAATTACTTACCAATAACCCTAGAAAAATAGAAAGCCTAGGTGACATAAAAATAGTTGAAAGACTACCTATACAAATCACGCCAAACCCATATAATGAAGGCTATTTGAAAGTTAAAAAAGATCAAATGGGACACCTCTTATAGTATGAATTTAACGCAATTATTAGAACAAGAAGAGATTCACTTAAGTGGAGAGACGGTTATCAAGCTTGAGAATTTTGCTTCACTTCTACATGAGTGGAATCAGATACATAACCTCACAGGGGCTAAAACGGTTGATGGTATTTATGTAAATATAGTAGATTCACTTTTCCCACTAACATTTATAAAACAGCCAAAAACACTGCTTGATGTCGGAACGGGAGCAGGTTTTCCTGGGTTAGCACTTGCTATTGCTTTACCTGAAGTAGAAGTTGTACTCGCAGAGCCACTTAAAAAAAGAGTCTCTTTTTTAAAATATGCTGCCATAGATTTAGAGTTACCAAATGTACGTGTTGAAGCAAAAAGAGTAGAGAGTGTTGAGCATGTTGCCTTTGATATGATTAGCTCTAGAGCAGTGACCAATACAAAGTTACTACTAGACTTAACAAGTAAGATAAGTGACAGTAAAACAGAGTATCTTTTTTATAAAGGCTCACGTGTTTTTGATGAAATCGAAGATGTACAACATCAGTTAGATTATGATATAGTAC
>CAZXGY010000106.1:0-5017 GCA_964640455.1 uncultured Sulfurovum sp. | reverse complement strand
ACTTTTTTTATGTGAAGATACACGTCAGACCAAACGGCTTTTACGCTTACTCGAAGAGCGATTTGATATGACGTATCCTGATGCAGAATTTTACTCATTTAACGAACATAATGGACAAGAGAGACTCGATGCGTTGGGAGAGACATTTGTAGACAAAGAAGTAGTCTATGTAAGTGATGCAGGGATGCCTGTCATCTCTGACCCTGGGCAATTACTCGTAGCCTATGCACAGGTAAATGAACTCAAGTATGATGTACTTCCGGGTGCCTCAGCAGTGACTACAGCCTACGCAGCTTCAGGGTTTGAAGAGGGTAAGTTCCTTTTCTTTGCATTTTTACCACATAAGGGTAAAGAGAGAGCCACTGCATTGTCTCAAGCGATGAATAATGGCTACAATACCGTACTCTATGAATCTCCTCACCGTTTAGAAAAGCTTTTAGATGAACTAGAAATCATGGATGAAGAAAGAGAGCTTTTTTTAGCCAAAGAAATAAGTAAAAAGTACCAAAATTACTACAGAGGTACAGCCAAATCTTTAAAGGAACAGTTTAAAGAGCTTACCATTCGTGGTGAGTGGGTTGTGGTGATAAAAGCGAAAGTTGAGACAGAAAAAACTCTTAGTTTTTCTGAAGTATTACACCTTGATTTACCCCCTAAACCTAAAGCAAAACTCTTAGCAAGTATTAGTGATAAGTCAGTTAAAGAGTGGTATAACGAACTCATTCAATAGACGTCTAAGCGATACTTAACACCCTAAAAGCAAAAAAAGGGTAAAATCTTCTTTATGATTATATATGGAAAACAAGTCTGTTTACATGCTTTAGAGCATCATTCAGAGAAGATAAAAACAGTGTACGTAGCTAAAAAAAACATCCTTCCTAAAGATGTTTTTCACAAATACCACGACAATATAAAGTTTCTCGAAGAGAAGTGGGCACAGTCTATGGCTAAAGGTGGTAATCACCAAGGCTTACTTATAGAGATGGACGAGTATGAACAAGCAACACTTTCACAGATTAAGAAAAATAGCTTTATTGTAGTGCTTGATGGATTGACTGATGTGGGTAACATCGGTGCTATTGTACGATCAGCTTACGCTTTGGGTGCAGAGGCAGTCATCGCCACGGGTGTGAAAACACTAAATTTCTCAGCCATTGCACGTAGTAGTTCTGGGGCATTACTAGATATGCCGTTTATGATTGATAGCAACATTTTGGACACCTTCAATGAACTAGGTCAGCTTGGTTTTACTTTGTATGGTGCTTCAATGGATGGTGAAAAAGTACAAGATGTTACTTTTGACTCTAAGCGTGTGCTTGTTATGGGTAGCGAAGGAAAAGGACTTTCTCGTAAAGTCACAGCAAAGTTAAACCATATCGTCAGCATAGAGATGCAACATGCATTTGACTCACTTAATGTGAGTGCAGCTGCAGCGATTTTAATACATAGGATGGGTTATGCAGTTAAATGATATTTTAGAAGAGAATAGTGTAAGAGCCATAAGTCAAAAAACAAAAATATCTGAAGATAATTTAGAAAATCTTTTAGCTAAAAATTTTGAAAACTTAAAAAAAGTAAAAACTTTAGGATTTATCTCTATCCTCGAACGTGAATACAATGCAGATTTAAATACATTACGTAACGATGCAGAAGAGTATTATAGTAGTTTAAACGAAGATAGCAGTGTGATGTTTGGTAGGTCTCTTGCAGAAGAGAAAAAGGGCACCTCTAAATTCTTTTTACTGGTTATCTTCCTTCTCTTGGGCTATGCTACTTGGTATTTTTTAACACAGTTTGATAAAAAGCATTTAAGTGAGCTTATTCCTTTTATTGATGAAGCAACTATTGAAAATTTTATGGGTGACAGTGAAAATAAAATGAATGTTGCAGAAGATTTGAGTATAGCCAAAATAAGTACCAGTAAGATTGCCAACAAAGAGAAGCAGGTACAAGCAGTTGATAAAGCAACAGCAGCTGTTGAAACAGAAGTGATTACTAATGACAAAAGTGTAGTCGTGTCTGAGTCAGTTACTGATATTATGCCTCCTGGAGACATTAAAACATCAGAGATGAAAAAAAATATTATCTCTATTGTGCCAGTAGGTCGTCTTTGGTTTGGACTGATTAATATGGAAACAAATCAGAGAGATCATTTTTCTATTTCTGAGCTATTTGAATTAGATGTGGCAAGTAAAAGTTGGCTTGTTGCAACTTCTTCAGCGCCTTTCTCATTGCATGGAACTGATGAAACAAAAGAGTTTAACGATGCTCAAGAGCACTATTTTAAAATAGACAACGATGGTGTGATGGTATTGAGTAAAAATGAATATGTAACACTAGGAGGTTGGTCTCAATGGTGAAAAATAAAGAAGTTTTAAAGAGGGTAAAGAATGTTTAATGAAATTCAATTTGATAAAATAAATAGACTACCGAAATATCTTTTTGCAGAGATCAATGATCTTAAAATGCAGATGAGACGTGATGGCATAGATATTATCGATTTCTCTATGGGGAATCCTGATGCACCAACGCCTCAGCCTATTATAGATAAGCTTTGTGAAACAGCACAAAAACCTAAAACACATGGTTATTCTGCTTCTAAAGGTATTTATAAACTGCGTCTAGCGATGAGTAACTGGTATAAGCGTAAGTACAATGCTGACCTAGACCCAGATACTGAAATCGTAGCAACGATGGGAAGTAAAGAGGGGTATGTTCACTTAGTACAAGCCATCTCTAACCCAGGTGATGTGGCTATAGTTCCTGATCCTACTTATCCTATTCACTCTCAGGCGTTTATCTTGGCAGGTGCTAATGTTGAAAAGATGGAACTTACTTTTAACGAAGAGACTTTTGAAGTAGATGAAGATAAATTTTTGGCAGATGTGGTAGAGCATTTAGATAACTCTATTCCTAAAGCAAAGTTTTTGGTGGTTAATTTTCCTCATAACCCAACTACAGCTACGGTAACACCAGAGTTTTACAAAAGACTCGTAGCGCTTGCAAAAGAGAAACGTTTTTATATCATTTCTGATATTGCGTATGCAGATATCACTTTTGATGGCTATAAAACACCCTCTATCATGGAAGTTGAGGGTGCTAAAGATGTGGCTGTTGAGTCATATACACTTTCTAAGTCTTACAACATGGCTGGCTGGAGAGTAGGGTTCATCGTGGGTAACAAAAAACTTATCGGGGCATTACAAAGCATTAAGTCTTGGCTTGACTATGGGATGTTTACACCTATTCAAGTAGCTGCAACTGTGGCACTAGAAGAGCACCACTATATACCAGATGAAGAAATCATACCACGTTATGAAAAAAGACGTGACGTAATGCTAGAAGCATTTGAAAATGCTGGTTGGAAGATGGGTAAACCCAATGCCTCTATGTTCATCTGGGGTAAAATCCCAGAAGTAGCACGTGACATGGGTTCATTAGAGTTTGCTAAACAGCTTTTACTTAAAGCAGGTGTGGCAGTGAGTCCTGGTATAGGTTTTGGTAAGTATGGTGATGCGTATGTACGTATTGCACTCATCGAAAATGAAAAGCGTATCAGACAGGCAGCAAAAAATATTAAGAAGTTCCTCAAAGAGCTTGAAGAGGAAAAGAAATAATATGGTCAAAATAGGAATCTTAGGCGTTGGTACAGTAGGTGCCAGCGTAGCAAATATACTTGAAGCCAATGCAGACATCATCGAAGCACGTGCAGGTAAGAAGATAGTCGTTAAGTCTGGTGTGGTGAAAAACCTTTCTAAAGACAGAGGTGTAAGCATCAAAATCTCTGACAACCCACTGGACGTAGTAGATGATCCAGAGATAGACATCGTTGTAGAACTCATGGGTGGGGTTGAAGAGCCTTATGCCTTGGTTAAAAAAGCACTAGAAAATGGTAAAGCTGTTGTCACTGCAAACAAAGCACTACTAGCCTATCACCGTTACGAACTTCAAGAGATAGCAGGAGACATTCCACTTATGTATGAAGCAAGTACGGCTGGGGGTATCCCTATCATCGGTGCATTGCGTACAGGACTTTCTGCGAACCATATAGAGTCTATTCAGGGTATTATGAATGGTACATGTAACTACATGCTTACCAAGATGATAAACGAAGGTGCACAGTACGATGCCATCTTAAAAGAGGCACAAGAGCTAGGTTATGCTGAAGCTGACCCGACATTTGATATAGGTGGGTTTGATGCTTCACATAAGCTTCTCATACTAGCGAGTATCGCGTATGGTATAGATGCGAAGCCAGAAGATATCCTCATCGAGGGTATAGAGAACATTACACAAACAGATGTAGCCTTTGCTAAAGAGTTTGGATATGAGATAAAACTTCTTGGTATTGCTAAAAAAGTGAATGATGGTGTAGAGCTTAGAGTTCATGCGACCATGATACCGCAAGAGAGTATGATAGCCAAAGTAGATGGTGTCATGAATGCTGTGACTGTTGTAGGTGACGCAGTAGGTGAGACAATGTACTACGGACCAGGTGCAGGTGGAGATGCTACAGCGTCTGCGGTTATTTCTGACATCGTAGACATTGTACGTGGTAACCAAGGACCAATGCTTGGGTACAAAAAAGGTTTAGAGTCTGGACTCAAACTACTCAGTAAAGATGACATTGTTACTCAGTACTACCTTAGACTTGAAGTGGCTGATCAAAGTGGTGTGCTTGCAGAAGTAACATCTACGCTAGGTAAGTTCGGTATCTCTATAGAAGCCATGCTTCAAAAACCAACAGAGAACGAAAAGATAGCAAAACTTCTTTTCACGACACATACATGTAAAGAGAGTGAAATGCAAGAGGCAATGGCTGCACTTGGTAAGCTTGATGTTGTGCGTGGTGAGATTGCTATGATGAGGATTGAGAAGTAATCGTATCAAAAATGATACGAATAATTTATTTTTTCGTATCATAGTAAATGTAATATAGAAATATCTTTTGTAAAAAATATTTGATACATATTGTATGTTGATGGAAACATTAAATATGTATACTATATTGAATGAT
>CAZXGY010000105.1:0-5027 GCA_964640455.1 uncultured Sulfurovum sp. | reverse complement strand
TATTAACGCTTCTAGTAGTAGGATGTACCAATCTTGAGGTGAGCCCAGGTAAGAAAAGTAACTTAAAAAATGCTCCTATAAATGAAAGTAGTAGAGCAGGTATCGTCAGCTACAGTAAAGAAGCCATTGATGAAGATGATGAGAGACAAGATGCCTATAACACTATGGCAGAAAGCTGCAATGGTGCATATAAGATACTCAAGGAAGACGTTAAAAGAGGAGCTGGAGATTATATAACAGATAAAGACTATGCTTTCGGACTTGATGAAGATAGAGTTTACATTACCTTTAAGTGTGTTTGAGTAGCATCTTCTCTTCTTCACTTGAGAGAAAACGCCACTTAGCACTCTCGATGTCAAGTCCAAAACTACCAATGCTAACACGTTTCAACTCTAAGACTTTTAAGGGTGTTCCAAACTTAGGGTCTTTCATAGCTCCGAAGAGTCGGCGGATGTGACGGTTTTTTCCTTCGTCTATGACTATGCGAAGTTTTGTTTTGGCTCCACCCATGCCTAGCTTCTCTACTACAAGGGCTTTGAGTAGTCCATGTTTACTCTCTACACCTTTTTTAGCTTGGGTTATGTGCTCGTCTGTAACATAACCTCTCACCCAGATTTCGTAGACTTTTTGGCAACCTCCAGGCTTGGTTAATTTGTTTCCTATTTGTCCGTCTTGAGTGAATAGTAGAAGCCCTTTAGACTCTAAGTCTAGCCGTCCTATGGGCATCCAGCCATCGTTAAAAGCCCAGTCGGGTAGAAGGTCATAGACTGTTTTACGTCCACGTTCGTCTGAGCGTGTGACTATATAGCCTTTGGGCTTGTGGAGTGCTAAGAGTTTTTTAGAGTCATTCATAGCGTCTCTTCGTTGTTAAAAGTTAGTTCACACACCACTTGTGCATGGTCAGAGGTAAGTAAAGAACCATCTGGATTTCCTTGTAAGTGTTCATCTAAGACGGCATAGTTACTTACCTCTGCAATGTTCTCTTCATGCGAGTTACTCAAATGATTTGAAATGAAGATGTAGTCTAATACATTTCCTTTGCCTAGAAAGTAACTTGTGGCTTTTCGTTCAGGCTCTTTGGCTTCGGGGTGAGGGTTGTATACCTCTTGTGTGTAGTGATAGCTAGCATCTTCTAAGAGGTAGCTCTCTTTTCTTGTGTCATCATGGTATTTGTTATTGGTCAGGGCTTCTATGGTGAGGGAAAACTCTTTGTCATTCAAGTCACACAGTAGTACTGCGGGTTTACTTTTAGACTTGCGTATGTCAAAGAAGAGTGAAGAGGCTTCACAGAGTCTCTGTTGTAAAGAGACTGAGTGTTTATCTGTGATGGTTTTAAAGATGAGCTCTTTTTTATGCTCTAAGCTATGCTCTTCATGAAATGTATATTCAAAAGCATTGTCTCTGTTAGATTTTAGGTGACAGACATAGACTAAAAGTTCTTGGCTATTAGGTAGGGTGATGGTTGCTTTTATAGGTAGCCTAGAAAAAGTAAAATGCCCTTCAAACTCATGACTTTTAAGGCTAGGAGTGTGGGCTCTTACTTTTTGTATGTTGGTGATGGGGTACTTAGAGGCTAGGGCAACGGTAGTAGTAACGTACTTCATAGGGTTATTGGTACTTAGTTTTGCCTCATCAGCTGTGGCAAAATACGCATAGCCCAACTCTTTAACGAGACTCTCTAAGGCATCTTTAGAAAATACCTCTTGAAACCCGATGATGTCACAATCCATTTTGCGTATCTGGTTTTTTATCCATGTCGTTTTGTCAGTCCACTGTCTTTTATTGAACTTATCTTTCTTGGTATACCACGCATAAGGAGGCTCTGCAAACTGAAAAAGGTTAAATGTGCCTAGTCTGATTTTCATAAGAGGAGTATAGCTAAATAGTAATTTATTTAGATAGTTTTATGTACATATTTTGCTATAATTCCCCATGCTAAAATACCTACAAACCTACAATAAACAACTCCAAGCACAAGTACAAGACCTCATAGATAATGATACCTTAGGAAAGTACCTACTTTCTAAATACTCTAAGGTACATGACTATGCTTCCGACAAGGCACTGTATGGGTATGTGATGGAACTTAAAAATAGTAGTATGAAGGGTGGCTCTCCTGTAGCTAAGGTGATGTACGACACTAAGATACGTGATGTCAATGCAGCTTTAGGTACCCATACCTACGTGAGTAGGGTGCAAGGTGGGAAGCTCAAGGCAAAGCATGAGATACGTATAGCCCATATTTTTAAGCAGATGCCTGAGCCATTTTTAAAGATGATAGTCACCCATGAACTAGCCCACCTCAAAATAAAAGAGCATAATAAAGCCTTTTATAAACTCTGTAAACATATGGAGCCTGAGTACCATCAGTTGGAGTTTGACTTGCGATTGTATCTGACACATAAAGAGATGTTTGGGCATTTGTGGCAGAAAACTTCTTCTGATAAGCTATAATAGCACAATTAAAACAAGGTTAATCATGGCAAAACATCCAACACTTCTACAACATTTTCGCTCTTTCGCTTACCAAAATAATATCAGTGACTTTGACAAAGCATTAGAATACTTTACCGTATTTGGTGGTACAGGGTGGGATCTAGATACCTCTAAAAGTGTGGCAACACTCATTGAGGAGAAAGTACTTACTAACTATGAAGCACTGCATGAGAGTATGACACGGTACACACACAATAATGGCTTGTACCATATGATGTTGAGTATTATTGCTTTGGGTGTGAACCATGAAAATGATGTGTTCAAAAAAGCCAAAGTAGGTAAAGATAAGGGTGAAGAAGCTATAGATTACTTAGAAAGTAAAAGTTTAATCAAGTTTGATTTATCTGTAGAGAAACCTTTAAAAGAGGATGGTGGTAAGTCAGACAGGATTTTGTTTGACTTGCCTTTTATGCGTTTTTGGTTTGCTATGATTTCTCCGAACTACCAAAGTATAGTGGACGGAGATTATGATGAGTTTGCCCAAAAGTGGCATAAAACAAGAGACAACTTTCCCATCTTACTTTCTAATCTTTTGCTCCGAGATTTGGTCAAGGAAATAATGAATGCTAAGCTTGAAAATGATCCTATAGTTAAAATAGGTAGCTACTACGATAAAAAAGTAGAGATAGACATACTTGCCAAGAGAAAGTCTGGTGCTATGATAGCTGCTGCGTGTAAATACTCTAAAGAGCCAGCAAAGAGTAACATGATGCCCAATCTTATAGAAAAGTGTGCAAAAGCTGAACTAGAGATTTCTGATTATATACTTTTTTCTAAAAATGGATTTACTCCAGAAGTTGAAGCGTTGAAAGAGAAGGAAGTGGTACTGTTATCTGGTGCAGAAATTTCTTCGCTACTGGATAACTTGAGTAAAGATGACGTGTTAAAATATACGAATAAAAAGTATTAAATGGCACGTGTCAATCAAAAAGAATTTTATCAAAACAACTATGATATGCATGGTATCTCTGCACAAGGTGTAGCGTGGGACAATGCTCCGACACAGAAAAAACGTTTTTCAGCTATAACATCGTGCATAGGTGAATTAAAACAAGATAGTGTTGTGGATGCTGGGTGTGGGTTTGGTGATTTTTACTTGTATTTGAAAGAGAAAGGTAATCTTCCTAAAAGCTACATAGGCTTAGATCTATGTGCGCCGATGGTAGAAGAAGCTAAAGTACGTACAGGCTGTAAAATAATGCAAAAAGACATACTCTCTCAGAGCATACCTACAGCAGACTGGTATGTAGCGAGTGGCTCTATGAATCTACTCACACAAATAGAAACACGTATTTTTATACAGCGTTGTTTTGAAAAAAGTAGAAAAGGTTTTGTGTTTAACTTACTTGAAGGGAAGGAACGTGAAGGAAAGTACAGCTATTGGAACCCCTATGATATAAGAAAACTGTGTGAAAGTATGTGTAACAAGGTAGAGATAAAAGAAGGCTATATGGATGGTGACTTTACTGTGGTTTTGAAAGTGTAAAATGTAGTTTCCTTCTTTTAAAAGAAAACTACTTAATTGTTATGCAAATATTTTTGGTACACCAAATTTGTCATGCATCTGATTTGCAAGTTGAGTAGAGATACCAAGACCTTTGGCAAGGCTTGCTAAGTATTGTGCTTCAGCATTTTTATCTAAGTCTATCGCCATAAGTGAGACTGCATAGATTTGTTCTCCCATACCTCTAGGGATACTACGTGCAAATGCCTCTACATCAAGAGGTGCCGCAAATTCACGTTTAACAAAATTAATCTCTTCTTGTGTCACATCTCCAAGTTTAGCGATAACTTTATCTTGTTCTGTTTGGTCTATGTTACCATCAGACTTAGCAGCATTAATCATAGCTCTTATGATAAGTTCAGCATGATTATTTGCTTCTTGTTTGTCTACACCTAGTGGAAGTACACTATAGTCATCATTTGAAGGTGTAGGTACATTTGGATTATTTTGTTGTGCATGTTTGGCTATGGCACTGGTAATAAGACCTCCAAGTCCTCCTGCACCACCTAACCCACCAGAGTTATTGTTTTTCCCAATGCCCAATAAATCTTCCAAATCTTTTGCACTTGTAGGTGCACGCTTTGAAGACCGAGGTTGATGTGTTGGTGTTGAACCACCTACTAAAGAACCTAGCAGATCACCTAAGTTTCCTGCACTGCCTCCAGAAGATTGACTACCACCAAGGAGTGAACCTAAGAGGTTACCAAGTCCTCCAGCACTACTTGAAGATTTACCTCCACCAACCAAAGAACCTAAAATGTCACCAAGGCCACCACCACTGTTACCAGAAGATTGACCACCAGCAAGAATTTGTCCAAGAATGTCACCCCATTGCACCACCACCTTGTGTTTTTTGGTTTTGTGAGCCACCCAGTGCTGCACCAATGAGTGAGCCTAATACATCTCCACCAGAACCTTTAGAAAGTGCACCACTTGCAAGTAAGCTACCGAGTATTTTGTTAAATCCATTCTTTATCCTTCGTATAATCTAAATACCAACCAAATCGATAAAATAAGGTTGGGTTCA
>CAZXGY010000104.1:1310-5073 GCA_964640455.1 uncultured Sulfurovum sp. | reverse complement strand
TGGGGTACACAGTTTGGTATGCTTATTGCTTACCTTGAGATGAAAGATGAAGATGGTTCTGTAAGTCTTAAAGACTTAGAACAGTTTTACAAAGATGCCAAAGGTGAATTTGATGCCAATGCAGACTTTGCAAACAAAGCCAGAGAGTATGTGGTAAAGATACAGTCTGGTGATGCACACTGTTTAACATTATGGCAAAAATTCATCGATATCTCTTTAGGACACTGTGAAGAAGTATATGAAAAGCTCAATGTTAACCTGACACGTGATGATGTAAGAGCTGAGAGCTTTTATAATGATGGTTTATCTAAAGTCATAGAAGACTTAGATGCCAAAGGAACATTGACTCAGAGTGATGGGGCACAGTGTGTTTTCCTTGAAGGTGATGAGGTACCTGTCATTGTACAAAAAGGTGATGGTGGTTACCTTTATGCTACGACTGACCTTGCAGCCTTACGTTACAGAGCACAAGTTCTCGGAGCTAAACGTATCTCTTATGTGGTAGATGCACGACAAGGTAGTCACTTTAAACAAGTGTTTAGGGTAGCAAAAGAAGCAGGTTTTGTACCTGAGGATGTCAAACTTGAACACATTGCGTTTGGTACGATGATGGATAAAGGTGGTAAGCCATTTAAAACCAGAGATGGTGGTACTGTCAAGCTTATAGATTTACTTGACGAAGCAGTTGTCAAAGCCAAAGAGACTATTAACAACAAAGAAGACTATACTCCTGAACAAGTAGATACACTTGCAAAGATCATAGGTATCGGTGCAGTGAAGTATGCAGATCTTGCCATTAACCGTGAGTCTAACTATATCTTTAACTGGGATAAAATGCTCTCTTTTGAAGGAAATACGTCACTCTATATGCAGTATGGATATGCGAGAATACAGAGTATTTTTAGAAAACATAATGCTCCTATAAATGGTGAGATTATCATTGGTGATGCCTTAGAACATAGACTTGCTACGATGTTACTACGTTTTGAAGATGTACTTAATCGTGCAGCAGTAGATGCTAGCCCAAACCAGATAACAACGTATCTGTATGAGGTAGTAACACTCTTTATGCGTTTTTATGAGCAAAACCCTATACTTAAAAAAGGTGTAGATGAACAAACAAAAATGAGCCGTCTACAGTTAGCAGACTTAACCGCTAAAACCATAAAGCAAGGCTTAGATATACTTGGCATCAAGGTAGTAGATAAACTTTAAGGATATGTCATGAAAGCACTGCTTGTTATTGTCATTTTATTGACTTTTGGGGCTATATTTTTTCACTATAGTCGAAAAAAAGATATTAAAAAACTTTTTATTGCTTTGGCTACTTTTAGTATGATACTCTCTTTAGCCGTAGTAGGAAATCTTACGAGACAAGTCATACCTCTTTTTATAGCACATATTGTGCTCATTATAAGTGCATGGGGAGCGTTAATAGTCTACTTAATACGAGATAAATATTATTGGTGGGTGATATTTTCGCCAGTCGTGACGATAGGATTGTTTTTACTACTTGAACTCATAACAGGTTCAGGGCATGAATTACCCTGACTTCGATATACTCAGCCACCGAGTCTATCGGTCATTGAGCTTGTCGAAATGTTACGCTGGGTCTATATCTTTATTTTTCTTTTGATTTTCTACCAACTCAGATAAAAACTGTTCTAGTGAATAACGTTGTCTATACTCTGGTATCATAATATGAATAAGAATATCTCCTAAATCAGCAACAACCCATTCATCACTTGCATCAGAAGCTAAAAAAGTATCTCCTTGTGGCTTAAGACCAATTTTAAGATGGTCATAAAGTGCTAATGTATGTTTCCCATTGAGTGAGTTTGCAATCACTACACGTTCTGCAATATAATCTGCTTCTTCTAGGTTAAATACTTCTATCTCTTCTGCTTTCTTATCATCAAGTATCGTTACGATACTCTCTACTCTTTCATCTATTGTCATTAAGGTTTTTCCTTCAAGTACATTTTGTACTGATTTTTTTATTTTATTGTCAACATAGTGTAAATCTTTGAGTTCCCGTATATGACTAGAACTAACTGCTGCATCAAGGTTAAGTATTTTATACTCTCTTAGTGCATCAACCATCAAAGGGTAGCTGTCTCTAGTGATAATTACCCATATAATATGACTATTTAACCACTCAAAATGATGCCATGAAGTCAAAGAACTTAGGTTGTCAGAACCTATAACAAGATACTTGACATCATACGCTATGTTAAAATGTTTTACAGAGTCTGAGGTAAAAGTACTTTTACCTTCTTTAATCTCATAATCATCTACCGTTACTTTTGCTAAATTATCAAAAAGTGTATGACACCATGATAATCGTTGCTTGGCAGATGCAAGTGATGATGTTTTAAAAGGGTTTAAATAATTGGGTACGACAAGAAGTTTATCAATATCTAAACTTTCACTAGCAATTTGGACGATTTGTTGATGTCCTATGTGTGGAGGGTCGAAACTTCCACCAAAGATTGCTACTGTAGGCTTGGATTGATTAACCAAATGCTAACCTCATTTACTGTAAAATTACGCAATTTTAGCATAAAAATCATAAGGGTATACAATGGCAGTAAAAGTAGCGATTAACGGACTTGGTAGAATTGGTAGATGTGTCGCGAGAATTATCGCAGATAGAGATGATATTGAGCTCGTAGCAGTCAATGCAAGTGGCACAGAAGAGATGCTTGAGTATAACCTTAAGTATGACTCTGTACATGGTAGACGCAGTGATGTCTCAGTCTCTAATGGCTTTCTCAATATTGGTAGTACCAAAGCACAGATTTTTGCTGAGCGTGATTTAAGTAAAATTGACTTTGCTTCTGCTGGAGCTGAAGTAGTACTAGAGTGTACGGGAGCATTTTTGACAGCTGAATCTGTTCAGCCATACCTTGACAATGGTGTGAAAAAAGTACTCTTTTCTGCCCCTGCTAAAGATGATACAGCAACATTTGTACTCGGAGCCAATGCAGATACGTATGCAGGACAAGCTGTAGTATCAAATGCCTCTTGTACCACCAATGGTCTAGCACCGGTAGCAAAAGTACTTGATGATGCCTTTGGCATAGAAAATGGTTTGATGACAACGATTCACTCTTATACATCATCACAACCCATACTTGATGGTAAACATAAAAAAGATCCTAGAAAAGGGCGTAGTGGTGCTGTTAACCTTGTACCTACAACTACAGGAGCAGCGAAAGCTATCTCTAAAGTATTGCCTAACTTAGCAGGTAAAATTAATGGACAAGCGATTCGTGTACCTACACCAGATGTATCTATGGTAGACCTCACTGTGACTTTGAGTAAAGATACGACAGTCAAAGAGGTGCAAAATGCATTTAAAGTGGCATCAGAAGGTTCTCATAAAGGTATCTTGGGTGTAGACGAAGAGTATAGAGTCTCTCAAGACTTTGTAGGAGAAGAACTTAGTACGGTGGTAGCACAAGATACTATCCAAGTGATTGGTGGCAATATGGTTAAAGTACTCTCATGGTATGACAATGAGTGGGGATACTCTTGTCGTTTAGTTGATATGGCTGTACACATAAGCAAGGGAGCATAATTTGAAAACAATTAAAGATTTAGACATAGCAGGAAAAACGGTATTTATCCGTTGTGATTTTAATGTACCTAAAGATGATCAAGGAAATATTACAGATGATAGAAGAATCCGTGGTGCATTAACAAGTATCCGTTACTGTTTAGATCGTGACTGTAAAGTGATATTGGCTTCACATTATGA
>CAZXGY010000104.1:0-1210 GCA_964640455.1 uncultured Sulfurovum sp. | reverse complement strand
TCTTTAGTAGAAGATGACTTACTTGATGAAGCAAGAACCATTATGATAAAAGCCAGAAAAAAAGGTGTAAAGTTTTACTTACCTGTAGATATTGTGGTTTCACCTGAATTTAAAGAACACTCTATTTCTAAATACTTACCAGCACAAGAGATTCCAGCAGATTGGATGGGACTAGATATTGGACCTGCGAGTTCAAGACTTTTCCGTGAAGTCCTTGATGATGCGCAAACGATTTTATGGAACGGCCCTATGGGTGTTTATGAGTGGGATAGATTTGCAAAAGGAAGCCTCCTTATGTCACACGATATAGCAGGAAGCCATGCTACGACTATCGTAGGTGGTGGTGATACTGCTGATGTGGCTCAAAAAGCAGGTGATGTAGAAGAGATGACTTTTGTAAGTACCGGTGGTGGAGCGAGTTTAAATCTTCTAGAGGGTAAAGCACTACCTGGTATAGAAGCACTAAAGGTTTAATGATGATATACGCAGCAAATTTCAAGACTAATCATACGCGAAAAAGTACAGAAAACTATATAGTAGAGCTAAATGAAAAACTGCGTGCTAAGAATCCAGATGATAAGGTTTATATCTTTCCTCCAGCTACTGCGCTGAATGATTATGAGGGTGACTTTACTGTAGGTACACAAAATGCTTATGCAACACAAAATGGTGCATACACAGGTGAAATAGGTTTAGAACAGTTAGATGAGTTTGGTATCAAAACTATTTTGATTGGTCACAGTGAACGTCGTGAACATATGGCAGAATCTCAAGAAAAAGTAGCTACAAAATTTGCCTTTTTCCAAGAGCAAGGTTTTGAGATTATTTATTGTATTGGTGAACCATTAGAGATACGTGAAAAAGGTTTTGAAGCCGTGATGAAATACCTTTTAGCTCAATTTGATGGTATAGATATCAACTATGATAAAGTCATTGTAGCTTATGAGCCTATCTGGGCTATAGGTACAGGACGCTCTGCTACTGTAGAAGAAATATCAACAACACACAGAGCATTAAAAAAAGCCATTAATGAAAAGCCATTACTTTATGGTGGCTCAGCTAAACCTGCTAATATTAAAGAGATTATTTCTATTGCTGGAGTAGATGGTGTTTTAGTGGGAAGTGCATCACTTGATGCAGATAGTTTTTCTCAAATGGTACTTTCGTAAATCTATAAAATATAAAACTTTAATTACTACTTGCTCCTCCT
>CAZXGY010000103.1:0-5082 GCA_964640455.1 uncultured Sulfurovum sp. | reverse complement strand
ACCCCCTATTTTAGCCCTCTTTCCTAAGCTATTTTTAGCTAAAATATATACCATACATAAACCACAAAATTGGAGTATCTCATGGCAGAATATGGTGCTAGTAATATTAAAGTCCTCAAAGGACTAGAAGCAGTAAGAAAAAGACCAGGAATGTACATTGGTGACACCTCAACAAAAGGTCTTCACCATCTTGTTTACGAAGTAGTAGATAACTCTATCGATGAAGCGATGGCTGGTTACTGTGACACCATCAAAGTGACACTGACTAAAGCTGGTTCAGCCATTATTGAAGATAATGGTCGTGGTATCCCTGTGGCACTACACCCAACTGAAAAAATATCCGCAGCTACTGTTGTACTTACAGTCCTCCATGCCGGTGGTAAATTTGATAAAGATACTTACAAAGTTTCTGGTGGACTTCATGGAGTGGGTGTCTCTGTTGTAAATGCTCTTTCTAAAGACCTGCATCTAACAGTAAACCGTGATGGACATACATACGAGCAAGACTTTAAAGAAGGTATTCCACAAGAAGCATTAATTGAGTCAGGTACCTCTCGTAAAAAAGGTACAAAAATAGAATTCTGGCCAGATGACTCTATCTTTACAGAATCTGTCACTTTCCAAAAAGAAATCTTGATGAAAAGATTCAAAGAACTTTGTTACTTGAATCCAAAAATTACTATTGACTTTAAAGACGAGCGTGATGGCACAAAAGAGATGTTCCACTTTGCTGGAGGTATCAAACAATTTGTAGAAGATATGAACAGTAAAGAGCCTCTTTCAAATGCACAGTTTTTCCAAGGAAAAGCAGATGACATAGAGATAGACATTGCCATTATGTATTGTGATGCAGACTCTGAAAAATCACTCTCTTTTGTAAACAACATTAAAACAGCAGATGGTGGTACCCATGAAGCAGGGTTTAGAGCAGGTCTTACACGTTCTATGTCTTCATACATCTCTAAAAATGCCAATGCGAAAGAGAAAAATACCAAAATCACTGGTGATGACTGTAAAGAAGGGCTTATTGCTATCGTATCAGTTCGTGTACCAGAACCACAGTTTGAGGGTCAAACTAAAGGAAAACTAGGTTCTTCTTATGTACGTCCATTGGTTCAAAAGTTCTTCTCTGAAAACTTCAACAAATACCTTGAAGAAAATCCACTAGAGGCCAAAGCCATTATGGGACAGGTACTCTTAGCTGCACGTGGTAGAGATGCTGCAAAACGTGCAAAAGACTTAGTTAAACGTAAAGACTCTATGAGTATTGGAACACTTCCTGGTAAACTTGCTGACTGTCAAAGTAAAGACCCTGAGCTTTCAGAAATCTATCTGGTGGAAGGGGATTCTGCTGGTGGTTCTGCAAAACAAGGTAGAGATAGAGTATTCCAAGCGATTTTACCACTTAAAGGTAAGATTTTAAATGTTGAAAAAGCACGTTTAGAGAAAATCCTAAAATCTGATGAAATCAAAAATATGATTACCGCACTTGGTTGTGGTATCGGTGAAGAGTTCAATGAAGATAAACTTCGTTACCACAAAGTCATCATCATGACCGATGCTGATGTTGATGGTTCTCACATACAGACACTACTTCTTACTTTCTTCTTTAGGTTCTTGAAACCTATTATAGAAAAAGGGTACTTGTACCTTGCACAACCACCACTTTACCGTTATAAAAAAGGTAAAAACGAGATTTACCTTAAAGATGAAAAGTCACTCAATGATTACCTCATTGAAAATGGTATTACAGCCATAGAAAGTACAACAATGGGACAAGCTGACTTAGTTGACCTCTTTAAACTTGTAGCGTACTACCGTATGACCCTCAAAGAAATTGAAAAACGTTTTGCACTTCCAGAGGTACTACGTTATATGATTGAAAATCCAGATGTAGTAGGAACAGACAATAAAGTACTAGCTAAAACAATTGAAGTATTTATTGAAGACCTGGGATATAACATCTTAAACAAAACCGTGACTGATGATGTCATTCACCTCTTTGTTCAAACCAATGATGGACTTGAAGAGCTTATCGTGGATGATATTCTTTTTACAAACCCTCACTACAATGAAGCGATACATATTAACCAAAAGATACAAGAGCATATTACGGATGAATTTAAAGATCAAGATCTACTTGAGCTCTTTGAACTTGTTGAATCCACTGCCAAAAAAGGTGCATATATCCAACGCTACAAAGGTCTAGGTGAGATGAACCCAGAGCAACTTTGGGAGACAACGATGACACCAGAAAACAGAAGACTTTTACAAGTAAAAATTGGTGATGATGAAGAAGCTGCTGATACATTTGTACTCTTTATGGGTGATGAAGTAGAACCTAGAAGAAACTATATTGAGAGCCATGCTAAAGATGTTAAACACCTGGATGTTTAAATGTTACTATCTGAAATAGAAGAGAGAGCACGTCACTTCAAGCTAGCACTTAGAGCAGGTATTCCCCTGCTCATTCTTATCGCTTTGGTACTATATGCTATATTTTTTCAAGGTGAAGATGTAGTACTTACACTTATGAACAAAGTACTATTGATTGCCATAGTTTTTATCACTATCTATTTTATCTATTTTCTTATTGAGATTAGTACTAAAGAGACGCTAATAGACCAGACCACACAGGGGTTTAACCAAAAAGCATTTATTGAAAAGTTAGAGGATCATCATCCAAATACGTTAGTACTACTGATTATAGATAACCTCTCAACACTTAACGAAAACTATAGTCTTGAGCAGATAGATATACTTCTTTATACGATAATTCACAAAATAAATCTTAAATTTAAACAGTATAACACCGATAAAGCATTTATAGGAAGACTGTATGGTGCAGAGTTTGTTGTAGCACTAGAAGATGACCATAAACAGATACAAGATATTATGAAAGAGTTTATAAAAGAGAATAGAACTATTAATGATATAGAGATAGATTATAAGTTTGGTATAGTCACAGAGACTACACACGACTTTGAAAAAGCCATACTTCAACTTAAAAACATAATACAAGCCCAAGAAAACGAGTGTTCTAAAGAGTTTAGTGAGTACATAATCAAAGATGCTCATGAGATTTCTCAAGTTGAAACCGATATTCTCCATGCACTTAAAGAGGAGCTGTTTGAACTCTCTTTCCGTCCTTTGCAAAATACAAAAAGTATGCATAATGATATCTATGAGGTATCTGTAAAGTTAAAATCTAGTACAACAAAAGATATATTGCCAAGAGTTTTTCTTCCTATTATAAATAGATTGGGTCTTGGAAGAGAGTATGATTTTATACTATTTAAGCGTATAGTCTCTCTCGTCCCTCTTTTGGATGACGATGTCTCTTTCACCTTTAACCTCTCTCCTTTTTCATTAAGAGATAAAGAGTTTCAGATAAATTTTTTTAGCCACCTTGAATACAGTGGTGTTAATCCTGCACGCTTAATTGTAGAACTCTATGAGAGAAAGACACACCATAACCTTAGTGGATACCTTAAAACCCTTAATAAATTTAGAGTAAAAGGTATACGTATAGCCATAGATAACTTTGGCTCATCTAATGCCTCTATGGAGTATATGAAACACTTTAAGTTTGACCTTGTTCAGTTCGACAGAGACTATGTAGTAAACCTAGAAGATACAAATACTCACGCTATGCTAAATTCATTAGTGCAAATGTCTAAAGAGTTAGATATTATTACTGTAGCAAAGTGGGTCGATAAAGAGTCTCAAAAAGAGAAGCTAAAAGCCATAGGTCTTGACTATCTTCAAGGTTTTGGCATCGCAAAACCTATATCTGAAAGAGAACTTATTGAAAACTACAACTAAGGAGAGAAGATGAAATATGGCGAAGAAGAGATAAAAGACTTTAACATAGACGCAGAAGAGAACTTCTGGCCAAATGAACATAAAAAAAACTACACCATTAACATAGAACTCCCAGAGTTTATGTGTCTTTGCCCACGTTCAGGTTACCCTGATTTTGCTACATTCAAACTCGCTTATGAACCAGATGAAAAGGTGATTGAACTCAAAGCACTCAAGCTGTATATTAATTCATTTATGTATAGACACGTTTCACATGAAAATTCAGCCAATGAAATTTATGATGCACTCTACTCTAAGCTAAAGCCTAAATCTATGAAACTCACTGCTGACTTTAACCCTAGAGGAAATGTACATACAATAATAGAGATAGATAGCTCTAAAAACTAAAAAAGTATGTCAATATGACATACTTTTAAGATAACTGCAAAAAATCTACTATCATACACTTATCTCAACACAAAAGGATAACTATGATAGATTTTTCTGAAGTCATGCAAAGAATTAAAACTATACTCTCCTCACAAATCAAAAAAGATAAAGTACTAGATAAAGATATTGCTCTAGCACTGCAACTAGACCCTCAATATTATGCTGTTATGAAAAAACGAAATAAGATACCTTATGAGTCCATTGCTTATTTTTCAAAAGCACAAAAACTCAATATGAACTGGATTCTCCTTGCTCAAAAACCACAATATTTGATCTAGAAGAAATTTTACTAAGCACTCTCTTGGCAAAAGAGTTTAAAAAAAAAGAGTTAGTTTACGCATAACCCTGCGAGGATTTATATCTTTATAAATAAGATATATTTCTTCTGCTCATCATTCTTACCAAATCCTACTATCTCCATATCTTGATACTGCTCATTGACATCCATTTTAAGCTCATATATCATAGCATCCATATCAAGTATCAAAAGAGGTGGTATAAGTGCCCCTATAGTCACTCTCTTATTACTACTCTCTATTTTAAAGCCAAGCTGTTTACTATCATCATCTAAAATAGCTAAATTTAAAGGAGCCTCTCCTGCATAGATAAGTTTTGAACTATCATTCTCATCAACTTTAAGTAATCCAGCAGTCACTACGTACTCTTCATGGTTCCCTATCTGTTCACGTACATCTTCTATGAGGTCTATGATATATTTCAATTTCTATCCTTTGATTCTTTGTCTTTAAATACTATTGTATGCTAATTAAAATAGAGTAGTCGTTACTGGATTTGTGGTCACTAAGGTGATTGTGGGAGCTTCATACT
>CAZXGY010000102.1:0-5101 GCA_964640455.1 uncultured Sulfurovum sp. | reverse complement strand
TTTAATCTTTTACGTGCTTTATCTAATGCTTTTTTTGGTGTTTTTTGACTCTTCTTTATAAATGAATGTAAGACAACTATCTCTTTATTTACCACAACACAAAAGAGTGAACGTCCTATGCCTTCTTTGCCTTTAGCACGTATCTCAAAAAGTCCATCACCCATACTAGAAGTATGTGGCTTACCTAAGTTTGGACCTAGTTCCTCCATTATCTCCATGATATGCAGTAAATTTGCCAATACCCCCACAGGAAATGCCAAAGTCTCTTTCTCTACCTTATCACTATAAAAAGTAATCTTCCACAACATCTCTAACTCCTAAAATATTATCATATTTGATAACTTTTGTCAAATATTTATGTCTGTTTTGATTATATTGGGATTTTTTGTTTGAGATTAAAAGTATGGCAAATTGTCATATTTATTGCGCATATAAAGATTAAAGTATCACCTTCTCCACCATCAACTGTAAAGTAACATTCCCTCTAAAGTAGTTTTCATTTACGGTATAGACTACATCTACGCTAGAGCCTACCTCATACACTTCACGGGTTTTAAACTGTACACCTGCCATGACTATACCCTCTTGTACGAAGCTAAAACGTAAGTGCTCGCCCTCTTTACCCATAGTATCTACTTGGAGAATTTCTACATTTTTTGAGATGAACTTTGGTGTGGGGTTTCCTTGTCCGTAGGGTTCGTACTTTTTCACTAATTTGGTAAGGTCAAATGAG
Source organism: uncultured Sulfurovum sp. (assembly GCA_964640455.1). Taxonomy (GTDB): domain Bacteria; phylum Campylobacterota; class Campylobacteria; order Campylobacterales; family Sulfurovaceae; genus Sulfurovum. Next base: position 4,368 of record CAZXGY010000102.1, on the reverse strand, counting down.
ATATCTGAAAAATATAGTTCACCTACAATATCTGGGTCTATCTCTTCTTTAACAAAGTTACCTTTGACATAGTTAATTTCTAATTGTTTTTTAAAGGCTTCTAAGCTGTTTAACTGCATAGACAACCCAATGGCTGCACTATGTCCTCCAAACTTCTCTAGGTGCTCTCTACAGCCATCAACGATACTAAATAGGTCACATGCATTAAAGCTTCGTCCACTTCCTTTGAGTACTCCCTCTCCATTGTTACTCAATACAATACATGGTTTCTCATGGTGTCGTGCTACACGCGCGGCGACTATACCCACCACACCCTCATGCCACTCTTCACCTTGCACAACGATGACTTCAGAATTTGGGTCTACTTGTGCTAGTGCTTTTGAAGTTATCTCTTGTTCTGTAGCTTTACGTGCATTGTTAAAGTCAACCAATCGCCCTAGTCTTACTCTGGCATCATAAATATTGGTAGAAGCCAAAAACTCTACAGCATACTTGGCATCATCCATACGCCCTGCAGAGTTGAGTAACGGTGCTAAAAAAAAGCCTATATCTTCTGCACCTAGTGCTTCTTTTTGGGCATGTTCTAAAAAAGCTTTTATGGCTGGCTTGTTACTTTTGTTGAGTGCTTCTATACCTGCATTTACCATAGCTCTGTTGATGTGTTGCAGTGGCATCATATCTGCGATGATGGCAATGGCAACTAACTCCATGTAAGACATCATATTTATCTTGATGTTCATTGCATTTTTAAGTGAGGCTATGAGATACCATGCTATCTGTGCACCACATACTTCAGAGTAGGGAAAGGTACACTCTTCTTGCTTCTGATCTATAATGGCATACGCCTCTGGTACTTCAGGAGCAAGTAAATGATGGTCTGTAATAATGAGTTCTATCCCCTGCTCTTTACAAAGCTTCGCTGCATAGACTGCTGAGATACCGTTATCTACTGTAATAGCTAAATCTGTACCAAGTATGCGAGGAATGATGTTGGCAGAGAGTCCATAACCATCTTTAAAACGGTTAGGAATTATCCACTCTATGGGATAGTCTATCTCTTCAAAAAAAAGTTTCATCAGTGTAGTAGAAGTTACTCCATCTACGTCATAATCACCGATAATGGTTATTTTCTCTTTGTTGTTTATGGCTTGCACTATACGTTTAGTCGCTTTGTCCATATCTTTAAAAGTGGAAGGTTGAGGGAGGTCTTTTAAAGAGAAAAATCCCTCTTTAAAACGATTATTTAAAAGTGCGTCTAACGCGGGTAGCGTTAATGATTTATATACCACAATTATAAGTGACTAGTCACGTGAGTTTTCTGCTGAAGAAAACCCAGTGTTTAACGTAGTAAAAGGAACTTTGTTCATTTACGTTCTTTAATTGTTTTTATGTTTTTGTGCAGCATCAACAAATGCTAAAATAGCAGGGTTTGCATTTTGAAGTCTTGAAGTAAATTCTGGATGGAACTGTACACCAAGGAACCATGGATGATCTTTTACTTCCACAGCCTCGATAAGCCCATGAGATTCACCTGTGATATCCATACCATTTGATTCAAAAGCTTCTCTATAGGCTGGATTGGCTTCATAACGGTGTCTATGTCTTTCAAAAATCATTGGAGCATCATAAGCAGCACGTAGATTTGAACCCTCTTTAGTTTCACACTCATACTCACCAAGTCTAAGTGTTCCACCCATAGCAGTCGTTGAAGTTCGTATCTGTTTAGCACCTGCTGCATCGATAAATTCATCTATCAAGTAAATCACTGGAGCAGATGTATCTTTATTAAATTCTACTGAGTTTGCATCTTCTAATTTAAGTACATTTCTAGCAAATTCTACCATTGAAAGTTGCATACCAAGGCAGATACCGAGGAATGGTATTTTATTTTCTCTAGCATATTGAATCGATAAAATTTTACCTTCAATTCCACGCTCTCCAAAACCACCTGCTACGAGTATTCCATCACAGTCATTCAGATATTTTTCAGCACCATCATCTTCTACTTTTTCAGAATCAACCCATTTGATATTTACACGCGTATCAAGATGTGCTCCACAGTGAATAAGTGCTTCAGTAAGAGATTTATATGACTCTTTTAAATCTAAATATTTACCAACAAAGGCTATTTTCATCTCATCTGCAGGCATAATAATTTTATTGACAAGGTTTGACCATTCATCCATTTTAGGTTCACAATTTTCAAGTTCTAATTGTTTACAAATAGGTGCAAGTATGTCTTGTGCTAAAAAGTTAAGAGGTACTTTATAAATAGTAGAGGCATCTTCTGCAACAATAACAGAATCTTCTTCCACATCACATGAATAAGCAATTTTACGTTTAATATCATTTGTCACTGGCACTTCTGCACGAAGTACTAACATATGAGGAGCTATACCAATACGTCTAAGTTCTTGTACTGAATGTTGTGTAGGTTTGGTTTTAAGTTCACCTGCAGCTTTTATATAAGGTAAAAGCGTCACGTGTATATTCATAACATATGTTTTACCAAGTTCATGTTTTATCTGTCTAATAGTCTCTAAAAAAGGGAGACCTTCTATATCTCCCGTGGTTCCACCAAGTTCAACGATAAGAATATCTTTACCTTCACCAGCTCTAAAAATACGTTCTTTAATTTCATTGACAATGTGAGGTACTACTTGAATTGTTTTACCAAGATATTTACCTTTACGTTCATTTTCTATAACTGTTTTATAGACAAGTCCTGTGGTAAAGTTGTTATTTTGAGTAAGTGAAGTATCGAGAAATCTTTCATAATGACCTAAGTCTAAATCTGTTTCTGCTCCATCTTTTGTGACAAAAACTTCACCATGTTCTAATGGTGACATCGTTCCAGGGTCAACGTTGATATAAGGATCAAGTTTTAATACTCCTACACGTTGCCCTGTATGTTTAAGTAGTGTTCCTACACTCGCAGCAGTAATACCTTTTCCTAAAGATGAAAGTACACCACCTGTAACAAAAATATATTTTGTTGATTTTTCACTCATAGTGTGTTTTTCCTTTTTATACAATACAAATTATTAGGCAACAATTGGCATAATAATTGTAATAAAATTATCGTCTTTTACGATAAATGGTAGAGAGGGTTCATTAAATTCAATAGAAAATTCATTTTTATTGGTTTGACTTATAAAATCTAAAATATATTTAGAATTAAAAGAGAGTTCAAATTTATCATTAAGACCCGTATTGAGTTCAAGTTCTGTTTTTGCTTCAACATTATCAGCTGAGAGAGAATTAAATATGATTACATCTGAAAGAAGTGTCATTTTAATCTCTTGTGAAATTGTGGTTATCATTTTAATAGCATCAATCATCTCTTTTTTGGGAAGTAATATTTGATGTTTTGTTGATGCAGGAATAATACGTTGATAATCAGGGAATTTTCCATTGATGAGTCTTGTGTAGAAAAAATAATTTTCATTTGAAATAATAAGATTTGTTTCATCAAAATAAATATCAATTTGATCTAAAAATAGTTTTTGAATTTCTAAAATAGCTTTTTTAGGAACGATTAAAGAGAGTTCTTCACTATTTTCACCTGGTATAGTTGCAATGGCTAACCTTCTAGTATCTGTTCCAACTAAGTCAGTTGAATTATGCTTTATGTTAATAAGTGCACCATTCAGTTCAAATTTTGGATTATTTGTATCTATCGCTGGTGATATTTTTTTAAGATTTTGAATAAGACTTAATGAATCAAGAGAAATTTGTGGTTTTTCTTCAATAGATGGAAAACTAGGATAAGTTGTAGGATCAAAAGTGGGAAGTTTAAATTTAGAGTGTTTTTGTTTGATAATAAGTGTACTATCTAAATGTTCTAAAATAATTTCATCATCTTTTAATATACGAATAATATCTAAAAGTTTTTTACCATTAGCAGTAAATGATCCTTCTGCTTCTATATCAATGTTATCTGTGATAATTTGAAGACCTATTTCAGAGTCAGTTGCTTTTATAATACATTTGCCGTTTGTTGTATTAAAGAGTATATGTGAAGTAATTTGACTTGCATCTTTTTTCTCTAAAAAAGGTTGTAAATTAATAAGTATAGATTCTATAATCTGTTTGCTTGCTCTTATCTTCATCGACTTTCCTTATTTTTAATAATATTAGTAGATAGTAGTAGTGTGACATGAAACTGTGAAAAACTACTTTATTGCCTATATATACGTTGTTTGTGAGAGTGCTTAACTTTTTTTAAACATTCACACTTATTCACTTTTAAAATTATATCTTTTTTTTATTCAAGTTTCTATACATCATTTTGTGTATCGGTATGAACTTTATTTGAAAGTTCTTCAAGAAGTACTTTAAAGTTTTCATCATTGTCTATAATTTCAT
>CAZXGY010000101.1:0-5131 GCA_964640455.1 uncultured Sulfurovum sp. | reverse complement strand
TTATTTTTGTAATGGATTATCTAAAATCACGTACCTTTATGCAACAGTTTCACCAAAAATCCAATTCACTTTTTGCTATTGTTACAGGGCTTTTATTAGGCATTACTTATGGGGCAGGTATTATTATTTCAGAAGTTAAAAAAGGGACATTAAGTAAAGCAGATATTTTATATATTGGTACATTTTTAATGCTTTGTCACTCTATCATAGAAGATATTTTACTTTTTGTCATATTTGGTGCAAATGGATGGATAATTCTTACGATAAGAGTTGCTATGGCATTGGTTTTTTCATCTATTTTAGTTAGACTATATCAAAGGAAGTTTTATGCAAACGATACAATATAATAACCAAACTATTACCCCTTCTAAAGTTATCTGTGTAGGACGTAACTACGTAGAACATATCAAAGAACTTAACAATGAAACACCAGATAGTATGGTACTTTTTAATAAGCCTAACTCTGCCATTACAAGTGAACTCAAATATATCCAAGAAGATTGTCGTTTTGAAGGAGAAATCTGTTTTCTTATTAAAGCTGCACAAATAGAAGGCATAGGTTTTGGACTAGACTTGACTAAAGTGGGTATCCAAAATAAGATGAAAGAAAAAGGTTTACCGTGGGAAAGAGCCAAAGGTTTTAATGACTCTGCGGTACTTAGCTCTTTTGTAAAACTTAATGGAGATATAAAAAGTATAGAGATGAAACTACTAATCAATGGAAAGCTTATACAACATGCCAACTATGATTTGATGATATATAAACCCTCTAAAATACTCTCTGAAATACAAACATTTATGACTTTAGAAGATGGTGATGTAATTATGTCTGGAACACCTAAAGGTGTGGCTACGTATAAAAAACATGATGTATTTTTAGCAGTGATTTATATTGATGGTAAGATAGCAGTTAAAGAGGAGTTTGTAGTACTTTAGCCCAGAGTACAAAATCGATTACTTTTTTATCTGACATCTCACAAGGTTTAAGCGTACCAACTTTAATAGAGGGGTAATAGTTACCACTTACGATATCATTACCTCCTAACTCTTCTGCATACACTTTAAGAAGTTTTCCACTAAGGAGGGTCTCTTTTCTGAGTAAGTAGCGTTTTCTTTTGTACCATACATCATTTGCACCATTAGGTAAAGCAAGGAGTTTTGTGTAAAATTCTGTTTCATTCATAGGGTCTATTCTATCCAAATATGCTACACTTCCAAAAATCAAATAAAAAGTTATCAATGAAACAATATATTAAAAATATGGATAGAGGTATTCTCTTTATGCTTTTAGCCTCTCTTAGTTTTGCTGCGATGGGTGGCTTTGCTAAAGTAGTAAGCCAGATACTACCTCCTGTAGAAGTCACATTTTTTAGAAATATTTTTGGGGTAGTCTTAGTAGGACTTGCTATATGGAAAGTACCACTCAAGCAGACAGGTGGGAAGCCACTACTGTTACTTTTTCGTGGTTCTATGGGCTTTGCTGCACTCTTGGCATACTTTTACATTATGGCTCATATCCCTCTAGGTGAAGCAGTCACATATAACAAAACATCACCTATTTTTGTGGCTATCTTTGCCTATGTTTTTCTGAAAGAAAAGTTACAACCGAGTGCATTGATTGCGATAGTCATTGGTTTTGTAGGTATCGTACTTGTAGCCCAACCTGAAGGTGGTAACTTCGATAAATATGACATCTTAGGTATCTTCTCTGGTATAGGAGCAGCACTTGCCTATACTTCCATACGTGAGTTACGAAAGTATTATGATACCCGTGCTATTGTTATGTCTTTTATGGCAGTGGGTACGGTAGGTCCTATGATATTGATGGCACTCACCCCTTATGTTTCTGTCTCATCAGATTTTGACTGGATGTTTGCAGAGTTTGTCATGCCACAAGGGATTGTCTGGCTTTATGTCACGGCTGTAGGTGTGTTTGCCACTATTTCACAGCTACTTATGACTAAAGCATATGAGCTTACCAAAGCAGGTATTGTTGGTACGATTTCTTACTCTAACATTGTCTTTGCAGTAATTATAGGTGTGATGTTAGGTGATCCGATTCCTAATATTTGGACAATTTTAGGTATAATCTTAGTCATTATGTCAGGGCTTATGGTCGCACTGGCAAAAGAGAAGTCGTAAAGGAACAAAATGATTTTAATTGCAGGACCCTGTGTACTAGAGAGCCGGGATAACGTGATGCGTATCGCTGAGTCTTTGGGTAAGTACCATGAAGATTGTACGAAAGAGTTTTATTTCAAAGCAAGTTTTGACAAAGCCAATCGTACAAGCCTCGATAGTTTTAGAGGTCCAGGGCTAGATGAAGGTCTTAAGATGCTTGCTGAAGTCAAAGAACAGTTTGGCTATAACATCCTTACGGATGTACATGACTATACACAGCCACAAGCAGTAGCTGAGGTAGCAGATGTACTTCAAATTCCTGCATTTTTATGTAGACAGACAGATTTGCTGGTAGCATGTGCCAAAACTTCTGCAGTAGTCAACATCAAAAAAGGGCAATTTTTAGCCCCACAAGCGATGGAACACTCGGTAAAAAAAGTACTAAAAACCAGAGGCTTTGAAGGCGATGCTACGTATGAAAATGCTCAAAAATACAACGTATGGCTCACAGAACGTGGTTCTACATTTGGCTATGGTAATCTGGTAGTAGATATGCGAGGACTCAAACAGATGAGAGAGTTTGCACCAGTGATATTTGATGCGACACACTCTGTACAGCAACCAGCTTCAGGTGGAGCCACATCAGGTGGTGATTCTGCATTGGTTCCCTATCTTTCACGTGCAGCTGCAGCTGTAGGTGTAGATGGATTTTTCTTTGAGACACACTTTGATCCAAGCATTGCTTTGAGTGATGGTCCAAATATGATAGAATTACAAAAATTAGATGCACTGATGAAACAGATAGAAGCGATAAGCGCTATAGTAGAATAAAATTAAAAATTAAGGAAATAAGAATGAACATAGTAGAAGGTAACTTACAAGTAGACAAAAGTAAAAAAGTAGCGATTATCAATGCGAGATTTAATCACTTTATTACAGATAGATTGGTTGAAGGTGCAGTAGACACTTACGCAAGACATGGTGGTAATGCAGATGACCTAGATCTTATTTTAGTGCCAGGTGCATTTGAAGTACCATTTGCACTAGATAAGGCTTTGGCTTCAGGTAAATATGATGCAGTATGTTGTTTAGGTGCAGTGATTCGTGGGGCAACGCCTCACTTTGATTATGTATCAGCAGAAGCTACCAAAGGTGTAGCATCTGTGACTATGAAACATGGTAAACCAGCTACTTTTGGTGTACTTACAGTAGATAGCATAGAACAAGCTATAGAACGTGCAGGAACAAAAGCAGGAAACAAAGGTGCAGAAGCGATGGCAGGACTCATCGAACTTATGAATCTTTATAGTGCATTAGAAAAATAAAAAGAAGTAGGGTTGGATAAAAACAACCAAAAAGTAAAGGTAAAAAATGGCAACAAGACACCAAGCACGAACAGCAGTAGTAGGACTACTTTATGCCTTTGATTTAGGTAACGAAAATATCGCTCATTTTTCAGATGAGATTTTAGAAGAAGGCAAAATACGTAACAAACAAAGAGAATTTTCAAATTCACTTTTTTCAGGTACGATAGAAAACCTTGAAATGTTAGATAAAGAGATAGACAAGCATCTCACAGAGTGGGATTATGATACCATCGGTAAAGTGGAAAAAGCCATTATGAGACTGGGTGCGTATGAGATACTTGTAGCTAAGACTGATAAAGCCATTATCATTAATGAAGCTGTTGAACTTGCTAAGAAACTAGCAGATGAGAAGTCTCCTAAGTTTATCAATGGTGTACTTGATGCCCTAGGTGAGAAAAGACCAAAAAAAGAAAAACCAATAGAAGCAAAAGAAGAAGAGCTAAAATCTGAAGACGAAAAAGTTGAAGATGAACAAGAAGAAGGTAAATAAAAAGTGACTTCTCCTATAGCAAAACGTATGACCATAGATGAGGCAGTAGAGTTGATAGAAAAAGCTGACCTTAAAACTTTAGGGAAAATGGCATTGGCTCGTAAAAAAGAGATGCACCCTAAAGGTGTTACTACTTTTGTGGTAGATAGAAACATCAACTATACTAACATCTGTTGGGTAGACTGTAAGTTTTGTGCATTTTATACCCATGAAAAGAAAGAAGATGCATACATTCTTTCTTTTGATGAGATAGATGAAAAGATAGATGAATTGTTAGCCATAGGTGGTACACAAATACTTTTTCAAGGAGGAGTACATCCTAAACTTGAGATAGAATGGTATGAAGACTTAGTAGAACATATTTCTAAGAAGTATCCACAAGTGACTATTCATGGTTTTTCATCTATAGAGATAAACTATATCGCTAACCGTTCTAAAATTAGCATATCTGAAGCACTTTCACGACTAAAAGCAAAGGGTCTATCTTCCATACCTGGAGCAGGGGCAGAGATATTGTCCGATAGAGTTCGTGACATCATAGCCCCTAAAAAACACGATAAAGATGAGTGGCTTGAAGTTCACCGTCAGGCACACAAACTAGGCATAAAATCAACAGCTACTATGATGTTTGGTACAGTAGAGACCACACGTGAGATAGTAGAGCACTTCGACCATATACGCCAACTTCAAGATGAGACAGGTGGGTTTAGGGCGTTTATTATGTGGAGTTACCAGAGTGACCATACCCAACTTAAGCGTGAACTGCCTACTATTACCAAGACCACACCTAACCAGTACTTACGTTACCTAGCAGTAGCACGTCTCTTTTTGGATAATGTACCAAATATACAAAGCTCATGGGTGACACAAGGTTCATACATTGGTCAAATGGCACTGCTTTTTGGAGCCAATGACCTTGGAAGCACCATGATGGAAGAGAATGTAGTCTCTGCAGCAGGTGTAACCAACCAGATGAACCAAGAAGAGATGATAGAGCTAATACGTGATGTAGGTGAGAGTCCTGCTAAACGAAATACAGCGTATGAGATTTTGGAAAGATTTTGATGTTGTAGGGTGCGTTTGCTAACGCATCTTTGTTAGCCCTTTCGGCGAAAGTTATATTTTGTTCGGATTTTATTATGTGGTGCGTTAG
>CAZXGY010000100.1:0-5227 GCA_964640455.1 uncultured Sulfurovum sp. | reverse complement strand
GGGAGTGGTATGGTGATTACAGGTGATGGTACAAGTTCAACACCATATACTATAGGAGTTAATTGAGATGAAAAAAGTAACTATACTCTTTGTTGTCATAACACTAACCATACTTTCGTTAGGTGCAGCACCACTAAGCGATGAACTAATAGTACTACACCATGTTACTACAACGCAGATGAATGCCATAACCTCTCCCATTCAAGGCTCTCTTATCTTCAATACGGATGATAATGAGGTCTATGAACGCAATGCTACTGCATGGAATAGAATCTCTAGTGATGGTAGTGAGACAAAGATTGTTGCAGGAGATTGTACGAAAATCACTGGTACAGGTACAATTGCTAGTCCTTATGTTGTAATACATAGTCCTCCACCTAGAACTTGTAAAGAGATTTTAGATGCGGGTTTATCTACAGGAGACGGAAATTATATGATAGATGCTGATGGATGTTATCCTGAAGTGCCATTCCAAGTGTATTGTGATATGGATGGTGGTGGATGGACGAGGATAGACTATGTAAGTGATTTGGCACATGAAGTCCATTTTAGTGGAGGAGATGCCAATAGATGGTTGCCTACTGATTTTTCACTAACGCTTACAGCCACTCAAATTAGCAATATTAGAAAAGCATCTACAGAAGGAAAACAGCACTATCATGGTACATGTCGAGGAGTAATTCACTATAAATATAATGGTAATTATCATGATGCCTTTGGTTTTAGATTTCATGATGGACATCAGACTGAATACAATAAGCAGTCTTACGGTAGTGTAAATATAATAGTATCAAATGATGGATGTGCATCCAACGGCTCTCTTAGTTCCACAGATTTTGATATAAATGACATAGGAGTACCTATCATCAATGTACACTCCAAAGATAATGGAAATAATAACGAAAAATTTGGATCACCACTTACAAATAATCCAGCATGGTTAAAGTAACTACTATGCTAACTTGATATAAAAAAATGTTTTTGTATATTAGAGGTTTTTAGGTAAAATAGAGTATTAGATTATTTTATCTCAATTTAAATTATTAGGAGGGACTTAAATCATGTATATATTTATGGGTATTATATCAAGAGTTAAACCAAAATTATTATTTATATCACTCAGTCTTACTTTACTTCACTCTACCTATGCAGGAGATATCAAGCAGATACTCCCAACAGATAGCAACTTTACTATAGATGGGAATAATAGTCTTGAAGTGATGAGAGTACAGTCAAATGGACTCATGGGTATCGGCACGACTACTCCCCATGAAAAGTTAGAAGTCAATGGACACATACGTATGACAGATGGGAATGAAGCTGCTAACACAGTGATGGTAGGTAATGCAGCAGGTACAGCATCTTGGGCAAACATCTCTACAGTTCAAGATGGAATAGGTACAGATAATCAGAATCTAAGCCTCAGTGGAACTACACTCAATCTCACTAACAGTCCAGGTGTAAACTTGTCTGCTTTCTTGGACAATACTGATGCACAGAATCTAAGTCTTGTAGGGAATATCCTTACCTTACAAAATGGTGGTACGATAAATTTAACCCCTTACCTTGACAATACTGATAACCAAAATATCACTACCTTTAGCCTTGATGCAAACAATACCCTAACCTTAACTATAGAAAATGGCAATACAAAAACCATTGACCTTTCACCCCTTAACCAAAACTTTAATCCTATACCCTATATAGCTAGTTCTACAGTCACTATGGCTGCCTCTAGCACAGGAACCATGACGCTAACTGGATACAATTTTATTCCAACATCTACGGTAAGTATTCCAAGTTTTGATGGAAACATTAATAGTACAAGTGTTATTTCACCTTCTCAAATACAAGTAAATGTTACAACGGGGGCCATCAATACTTTTGATATTATTATCTCAAATAATGGTATTTTGAATACCCAATGGCCTAGTAATGGTCTGGGACTTTTACAGATTTCAAATACAAATGGGCAGACACAATTATCAGCAGGGGAAAATTGTAAAAAAATTCTTAATGATGGTTTCTCTACAGGTGATGGTACCTATTGGATTGATCCTAATGGTGGAAATACTGCTGATGCCTATCAAGTCTATTGTGATATGACTCATGATGGTGGAGGATGGACTTTAGTCTTTAGACATGACGTTTCTGGTGGATACTTTTTAAATGATGCTGAGGCTGATTCTGTAAATGAAGCTTCACCTGGATTAACAACAGCAAAATACTCTATTTTACATAAAATAGACACTATTAAAAGTGCATCTGCTTATGAATTTAGACTCTATTATCCAAATGAGAACATAAGAAATCACTGGACACAAACTTTTGATCCAAGAAGTGGTGGGTCTCCAACAAACCCAGTTTCAGGTTACACTCCTATAGCAGTTGATTCTACTACTAATCATTGGGGTGGATTGGAAAACAATTCAAATCGTACATTTTTAGATGGATCTGTTAATCATAATAATTGGTGGTACTCTATTGGTTCAACTGCAGCATATAGTGGGGGAGTACCTGGACCTTCTGTGGTAGTTAGTATAGTTGAGTTATATATACGATGAGATTTATAAAATGAAAAATTATACAGATAAATATATTTTAAAATATATTGGTATTTTTTTGGTAAAATATACTCAAAATAGTAGCTTTTTAAAAACTGTTGACATTTTTTTGGTAAAATATACTCAAAGAGAGACTGTACTATTAAATTTTGGAGCTTTATAGATGATACCACGTATTAAAATACTATTTTTCACCCTTATTTTAATGTTGGCACATCCTCTCTATGCAGATGTTATAAATAGCTTTATAGAGAGAATAGGAAGTGGTGCAGTAAAAGATATAAATTGTCAAAACTATACGATAACAGCGGGTGCCTTACTAGATGTCTCTGGTGGAGGAACACTAAGAGAGGTAACAACTTTTACCAATAACGGTACATGGAATTATGGAACTGGTCGCATTATAGAGCTAGGTGCTTGGGTCAACAATGGTACAGTAGCAGTAAAACCAACACAAATTGGGGCAACACCAAATCTTGAGTTTACAACAATGTGTGGACCTATATCTGTACTAGGAACAGCAGACACTGATGGTGATGGTATATCTGATGCAGATGAAGGTGACAATGCTGTAGCACTTGGTCATGGTATAACCCTAGATCAAGATGCTGATGGTATTTATAATTTTTTAGATGATGATAGTGATGGTGATGGTATACCTGATAGTGTTGAAGGTGGCAATAATATAGACAGCAATGGAAATGGTATACCCGATTATCTGGATAAACAAGTAAATATAGCACCAACTACAGATTATAAATCTAATGCTCCTATCCCTCTTAATGCTGGACCTACTGACCTTGTAAATCCATCAGGTTCAGATGTAGATGGAACAGTAGTAGGATTTAAGGTAACAAACCTTCCAACGGGTGGAACATTAACCTTAGCAAATGGTACAGCAGTCACGGAAGGCCAAGTCTTAACTATCACTGAAGCTAATGGCCTAAAATTTAATCCAAATGGAAGTACCGATGCCATACAAGCCTTCAATATAGCAGCTATAGATAATGAAGGTCTTATTGATCCTACACCTGCAACATTCTGGATTCCACTTACAACCGTGGGTTCAATAACAGGAAATGTAAGTGTACGTGATTCAAATGGAAACTGTAGTACATTAGCAAATGTAACACTTGTTTTATTTAGCAGCAATGGTACAGAAATAGCAAGAACAGTAACAGATGCAAATGGTAATTACAGATTTGATGTACCACCAGGGAACTACTATATTCAAGAGGCACAACCAAGTGGATATTATGATTTCAGTGAGAATGAAGGCGGTTCAGACAATGATTCAAAAAATACACTGATCAATACTATTAATGTTGTGTTAGGAAACAATGAAATAGACAGTGGAAATGATTTTGTAGAAAGTACAATAAATACAAATTGTAACTGTGCTCCTAAACCAGTCATACCATGTGCCATATGTACACAAGGATTCTATACTGCACACTCACATAATGTCAAAGGACATAGTGCTGAAATGCATTGGGTTGACAGTTATTACGAAGTAGCTTATGATATATACCTTAATGGGACATTCATTGCTACAGTTGGGGAAGATGAGACACGTTATACATTAACAAATCTTAAAGCAAATACTAACTATACCGCTGCAATCATAGCCAACAACGGATATGGTGGTAAAACGGCTCAAACTATTATATTTAAAACAACAGATGACCTTGGTTGGTTACCTGCAATATATAATGTACTGCTAAATTAGAGATAAGCTCTCTTTTATAGCAGTTAGTTTAAGTTTTAAAATTATCATTTATTTTTGATACAATATCTTTATGAAAATAACAAACATACGCACCCTCACCCTCAAAGCTCCTCTTAAAAACCCTTTTATCACTTCACTACGCCGGGTAGATGCCCTAGAAGACTTAGTGGTCATCATAGAGTGTGATGATGGCTCTGTAGGTTATGGTGAAGGTGCTCCTACCCCTGTTATAACAGGTGAGACTATGGGGTCTATGGTTGCTTGTATTGAATATTTAAAGCCTCATATTATGGGTAAAGAGATAGAAGACTTTGATACTATTTTGGGTTTAATTCATAAGTTAATATTAAAAAATACAACAGCCAAGTCTGCACTTGAAATAGCCCTATATGACTTGAAGGCAAAATCTATGAAACTCCCTCTCTACCGTATGCTTGGAGGTACACAGACTAAGTTTAGTACTGACATTACCATAAGCATGGGTGATATAGACAAGATGATAACGGACTGTCACGCTGCAGTAGCTCTAGGGTATGATACGTTAAAAATAAAAATAGGTGATAACCCACAAAAAGATATAGAACGAATTATAGCCATTCATGATGCTTTAGATAAGAATATAAAACTACGACTAGATGCCAACCAAGGTTGGACAGCACAAGAGTCGGTTGAGCTACTTCATGCACTAGAAAAGCAAGACATCATCACAGAGTTTATAGAACAACCCGTAGCGGCTGATGATATAGAAGGATTAAAGTACATTAAAGAACGTGTACAAACTCCTCTGCTTGCTGATGAGAGTATATTTTCACTCAAAGATGCACGACAACTATTAGAGATGCAAGCCATAGACTATGTAAACATTAAGCTTGCTAAAACAGCTGGCATAACACAAGCCCTAAAACTTGCTGATCTCTCTAAAAGCTATGGGGTC
>CAZXGY010000099.1:0-5228 GCA_964640455.1 uncultured Sulfurovum sp. | reverse complement strand
ATATTTGGAAGTTTAATAATATTTCCATCTGCTTCAAGAACAACTTCTCCAAGTTTAGATAGTTCATCTTCTGCAAGACCCATAGCTGAAAGTACTCTACCTGCTAATGAGATATCTGAAGTTACAACTTCTACACCTGCAGCTTTAGTAAAAGCGTTTACGATTGGTAACAATGAATACGTAGCAAGTGCTGGTGCTTCATCAATTTTTGACCATATGATTTTTGGTAATGACATGATTATTCCTTAAATTTAATATATTTAGTAAAAAGATAATATCACTACTTCTGTTTAAGAGGATTTAAATGCTCTACTATCACATCTTATATTATCTATTTGTTTCTATATTACACAAGTAATATTGAGGTAATAGACTTAGCTTACAATTTGACTGTGCGAATAACTACTTCGTTACAAGAACTATGGGCGAGAAGCTCGTTTTAAAGGAAAAGAATGAAAATTATCATGACATTCATTGTAACAATGACGATTGCTACATTAGGACTTCACGCAAATACTCCACAAGTAGATAGTGAATTTACAGTAACACAAATTGCTCTTGATACTGCAGCTGAAAATGAAGCAGCAATTAATCAAGCTTTAGAGGCAATAGTAGAAGATCAAAACATATCAAATGAAGGAGGTGAAACTGAGAAATAATAGACAAAACATAACCCAGCATATGTATAAAGGTACGTTTTTTGAGATAAACTTCCTTCACACTATAAAATGTAATACTATAGAATTAATTATCAATACGTAGTCTCCCGATTCAACATTTATATTATCTCATTAAACAATACTTCCTCTCTACTACTCCAAAAAGAGAGGAAGCCTTATAAAATATATTCTGCAGGAAATCCAACGGGTATTGGATGATGCAATCTCACATACATATCTTCTCCCTTAATTTGACAGAGTTCATAAGGTACATAAAGATATCTTGCACCTATTTTTTTATCACGTTGACTTTTTTCTTCTAAATGTAATCGTATACCTATAGATATATTATCTACAAACTTTTCAGGGATCATAGTATCTACAGCCAATATCATAATATCAATATCACCCTTTTTTACACGTTTTGTTAAAAGATTTTCTAAAAGTGCATAACTTTCTATGGAGTCTTCTACTTCATTTTCATATACTTCTACTTCATGTGAGTCAGTTAGTAACATCAAAAAAGGTTGAAAATGTGTTGTTTTCTCTAATGCATTCTGTGCTTTATAAACTGCTTTTTCTAAGAGTTCTAATGCTTTGACATCTTCTTGTTCATCTTGATTATTCAACGTTCAAACTCTCTTCTAAATAAACACCTATCTCTTTAGCCTCTTCAAGAATCATTTCACTCACCTTAATCTTAGACTCTATAATCACATCTGCGAGTTTAGACTTAATATGTAATTCTAATGGACGTTTACCAGGGTGACGTTCCACCAAACACATTAACTCTTCTACAGTCTTAGCATCAGGCATAAGGTTGAGTGCCAGTATCAGTGGTGGCTGTTCTGGTTCAGGCACATGTTTTACCTCTTTTTCTACTTTTACTTTAGCTTTCTTGGCATCTTTTATGTTAGAGATTTTAAGTATATTCATACGGGTAAAGTCACCATCTTTGGTAATTTTAACTTTAAAGGCTATGGGCTTAGTAAGATCAAAGTCCTCTTCTAGCTCTTTTAAACGGTTTTCAAAGAGCATGAGTTCAATGTTCCCGTGTAAGTCCATAATGTTAGCTATCCCAAACTTATTACCCTTCTTAGAAATTTTCTCTGTAATATTTTCTATTTTTCCAATAAACATAGCTTGTGAGCCATCTGCTAGGTCATCTATCTCTGAGCTTAGTGTATAGTTTATCTCATCGAGTGTTTCACGGTATTTATCTAGTGGATGCCCTGAAACGTAGAAACCAAGAGACTCTTTTTCCATTTCCAAGATTTCCATAGGTTCAAACTCTTGCATATCTGAAAGTTCTAGTGTTACAGAAGTCATCTCTTCATCATCACCCCATAGAGAGTTGACAGCTTGTTTCTTAGCATCTCCAGCTTTTTTTGCCATATCTATAATGTCATCTATCTGTGACAATACTGCTTTACGTGAGTACCCAAAGCTATCAAAGGCACCAGCTTTTGCCAAAGTCTCTATGACCCTTTTATTAACCTTACTTGAATCTATACGTGAGACAAAATCAGAAATATCTTTGAACTCCTCATTACCTCTAGCTTCAATCATAGTATTAATCGCTATCTCCCCTGCACCTTTTAGTGCACCCATACCAAACATAACAACCTCTTCACCATCGATGTTACGTGCCTCAAATACAAGCCCCGATTTGTTGATGTCAGGTGGGAGAAGTTTCATCCCCATCTTTTTTACCTCATCGACGTACTTCACCACTTTGTCAGTATTGTTCTTTTCTAGCGTCAAGATAGCCGCCATGAACTCTGTAGGGTAGTAGAATTTTAAATATGAGGTATAAAAGGTAATCATTGCATACGCAGCTGAGTGAGATTTGTTAAAACCATATCCGGCAAATTTTACAATAAGGTCAAACAAATCAAAGGCTTTTTGTCTATCAAACCCTTTTGCAACTGCACCATCGGCAAATTCACCTTGAAGTTTATCCATCTCCTCTTTAATCTTCTTACCCATCGCACGTCTGACCAAGTCTGCCCCACCAAGGCTAAAGCCACCGATGGTCTGCACAATCTGCATAACTTGCTCTTGGTAAACAATAACTCCATACGTAGGCTTCAAAATAGGCTCAAGTTCAGGGAATGCATAAGTAATTTCTTGACGTCCATGTTTACGCTCAACAAAGTCATCTAGCATCCCAGACTCCATAGGTCCTGGGCGGTAAAGTGCGAGCATCGCAATAACATCTTCAAAACCATTTGGCTTAAGTTTTTTTGCCAAATCTTGCATACCTGCAGACTCTATCTGGAACAGTCCTAGTGTATCACCTTTCCCTATATACTCATACACAGCAGGATCTTCTATATTTTCTTCTACAAAGTTAATACGTTTTCCATATCGACGCTCTACAAGTTGCAGTGCCTCTTCTATAACCGTTAGTGTTTTAAGCCCAAGGAAGTCAAACTTAATGAGGTCTACATCTTCAACATATTTACCAGAGTACTGTGTTGCAAGCGTATCTAACCCTGTTGGTTTAAACAGTGGTGTCTTTTGCCAGAGTGGTTCGTTTGAGATAACCACACCCGCGGCATGCGTACCAGCATTACGATTTAATCCTTCAAGAGCCAAAGCGTACTCCCATGTACGTTTGGCTTGAGGATCAGACTCTAAAAGTGCAGCTATCTTTGGTTCTTTCTCATACGAGCCTTTGAGGTCAATACCCAGCTCATCAGGGATGAGTTTTGCCATCGCATCTGCCTTAGAATAAGGCATATCAAGCACACGTGCTACATCACGAATGACCCCTTTAGCAAGAAGCTTACCAAAGGTAATAATCTGTGCCACATTCACACGCCCATATTTGTCTACTACATAGTCGAGTATCTCTTGTCTACGTGCCTGACAAAAATCCATATCAATATCTGGCATACTTATACGCTCAGGGTTGAGAAATCTCTCAAAAAGTAAGCCATATGGCATAGGGTCGATATCGGTAATCTCTAATGAAAAGGCCACTAGTGACCCAGCTGCAGACCCTCTCCCTGGTCCTACAGGAATACCCTTTTTTTTAGCTGCATCTACGAATTCCCATACGATAAGCATATATCCAGGGAACTTCATAGAGTTAATGATATCCATCTCTACTTGCAGTCTATCTCTATACTCTTGGTGTTTTTCAGGAGGGACTATCTTAAGTCGTTTCTCTAGCCCTTTTTGTGAGAGATGGTTAAAGAGCAAGATATCATTTTCTAAAGAGTACTCCTCTTCATTAGGAAACACAAGCCCTTCATCTTTTCCTATTTGTTGGGCAAACTTAAAGTTAGGAGGTGTCGGGTCACCTAGCTTTATCTCTAGGTTACACTTATCTGCTATCTCTTGTGTGGCTTCTAGTGCTTCAGGAATGTCTGCAAAAAGCTCTGCCATCTGTTCTGGAGACTTTACATAAAACTCATGTACTGAATGTTTCAATCGATTGGGGTCATCATAGAGTTTGTTCATCGAGATACACATAAAAGCCTCTTGTGCATCTGCATCTTTTTGTTCTGTATAGTGCGTATCATTCGTAGCAACTATTTTGATGCCTGTCTCTTGTGAAATTTGTAGAATTTGTTTATCTATACGGTGCTGATCACCGATACCATGACGCATAAGTTCTAAGTAGAAGTCATCACCAAAAACCTCTTTGTATTTGAGTGCCACACGTTTGGCTTCATCATACCCTTTTGCTCCGAATTTTATGTTTCGGTCACTTAAGTTTAAATTCCAGTTGACTTCACCTTGCAGACATGCAGATGAACAGATAATACCTTCAGAATTTTCTTTCAGTAACTCCCAGTTGATACGTGGATAGTAGTAAAACCCTTTAATGTACGCTTGCGAACTCAATAACATAAGATTTTTGTATCCTACATCATTTTTAGCATATAAACAGAGGTGAAAACGCTGACGTACAGACTTATCATCAAGCTCATCTTGGTTATGCACATACGCTTCCATCCCAATGATAGGCTTGATACCCTCTTTACGCATCGTGTTATAAAAGTCAATCGTCCCAAACATATTACCATGGTCTGTCATTGCTACAGAAGTCATACCCAGCTCTTTTATCTTTTTGGCTAAGACTTTTATCTTGTTTGCACCATCTAGAAGTGAGTACTCTGTATGTAAATGTAGATGGGTAAATTGAGGTTTAGATTTTGGTTCTTCTGACATGATTGACCTTTGAAAATATTAGGGTTCTAATATAGCAAAGGTTAGGTGAATTTGGGTTGAAAATTATTTCGATTTGAGTACCCATAAAAGAAATAAACTACCTAAGGTAAGATTAACCCAACTCACCCCAGATGCAAACATCTCTTCCACCTTTGTAAACATCCAGCGTTGTGAAGCTATAGGTTCGGTAATACTATGTAAGTGCGCCCATGAGACTAGTTCACTTTGCCATATATATACAACTAACTCAGGAATAAAGAAAAAAAGTATAATTCCAGCAATCCCCCAAAAGTTTTTTTTAGGTTTTATACGAGTGACTGCTTCTTTAAACTTAGGGTCATGCTCCATTCTCTCTTGAATTTGTTTGATTTTTGCTTTCATATT
>CAZXGY010000098.1:0-5264 GCA_964640455.1 uncultured Sulfurovum sp. | reverse complement strand
CTTTAAAGAATGCGTGAGCTGCAAGGTGGAAAAGTGCAATCCAATATGCACCAAGTCCAGCAGCTGCAAACATATACCCTAACTGAGAAAGTGTAGAGTAAGCAATAATACGTTTCAAGTCACGCTCAACCAATGCCATAGATGCTGCATAGAATGCAACAAATGTACCAAGACTTGCAATAAAGAATGATACTTCAGGTGTTAAAGCAAAAAGTGGATTTGCACGAATAACTAAGAATACCCCTGCTGTTACCATAGTAGCTGCGTGAATAAGTGCAGATACTGGTGTAGGACCTTCCATTGCATCTGTAAGCCATGTATGAAGTGGGAACTGAGCTGATTTACCCATCGCACCAATAAAGAGTGCAATAGCTGCTGTTGTTAAAATAGTATCACTCAAGTATGGTAATTGAGCAAATACTTCATCGTACTGTAGCGTACCTGTGTTCCAATAAAGAATAAATAAACCTACTAACATACCAAGGTCAGCGATACGATTCATAATAAATGCTTCGTTTGCTGCCCATGATGGAGAGATAGATGGATTTTCTTCTCTTGTCTGGTCTGGTTTGTGATACCAAAAACCAATAAGTAACCATGAACAAACACCAACACCTTCCCAACCAATGAAAAGACCTGCAAAGTTATCTGACATAACAAGTATCATCATGGAGAAAACAAAGGCTGAAAGATATGAAAAGAATCTGTTAAAACTCTTATCATGATCCATATATCCAATGGCATAGACATGAACAACGGTTGATACTAAAGTAACTACAGTCATCATGGTTACAGATATTTGATCTACAACAAATCCAAATGGTATGTTAAGATCTCCTGCATTAATCCAATCCATCATAGTGACATGAATTACGTCTCCAGTTGTATAAAGATTAATAGCTAAAAGAAGTGATGAGATAAATGATATACCCAGTAAAGCTGACGCTACGATACCAACAAATATCTGTCTTTCACTCATACCAAATAACGCAGCAAAAAGAGAACTCACAAATGGTGCAAAAAGTGCTATATATACTAAATTTTCCATTTTTATCCTCTCATACTTGCTAGGTCATCTAAGTCAAGAGAACCATGTTTTTTATACAATACAATTAAGATACCAAGACCAACTGCTACTTCTGATGCTGCAATAGCAATAATAAAGAATGCAAACATTTGACCTGTTAAATCATTATAGTAATGTGAAATAGCTGCAAATGCAATATTCACTGCATTGAGCATTACCTCTGTTGCGAAGAAAAGCATTAAAAGGTTTCTTCTTCTAAGTACGCCTACTAATCCAATCGAAAAGATTATTGCTGATACAATTAGGTAATGAGATAAACCTATCATTTTTCATCCTTTACTATCATAATTTCTTCGTCTGCACCTATATCTTCAGTGAGACTCTCATCCATTTTCTTACCTGCAAGGATGATACCTGCAATCATTGCAACCAGTAACATGACTGCTGCAACTTCAAATGGTATAAGGTACTTTGTAAAAAGAACCATACCCACATCTTGTGCATTACCTACACCCTCTGTCATAGGGTATAGAGCTACGATAGCATCTGAATGGATGGGTGCAGCAAATATAAGTACTAAAACAAATGCTGAAAGACCACCAAGTAAAAATACTAAAGCATTGTTTGTATTTTTCTCTTTAATATCTCTTGTTGCATCAAAGAACATCATTGCAAATGAATAGAGAGCCATAATAGCCCCTACATATACAATGAGTTGAACAACACCCAAGAAGTCTGCCCCTAAGATGAAGAAGAATCCTGAGATTAACACCATTGCTGCTGCAAGTGATGTCATTGCATAGAGTACATTTTTACTCATTACTGTTACTGAAAACAGTCCTATTGTTAAAGCCGAAAATAGGTAAAAGGCTACAGTTTCATACATTTACTTCTCCCTAGTACGCTAATGGCGTTTGTTTAATATTGTCGTCAGCATTTGGTGTTACTGCACCAAATCCATCGTACTCTTGCTGTAAGTTAAGCTTATCAATAGGCGTTAACATATCTTCAAACAGAGAGAACCCTGCTCTTTGCTCTGATGCATTTTCATAACGAGGACCATGAACGATAGCAAGTTCTGGACATACTTCAGCACAGTATCCACAAAAGATACAACGACCAAAGTTAATCGTATACTCACTTACTTCTTTACGTTGATTTTCATCATATCTTGTATCCATTGTAATACAGTTAGAGATACAAATCTTTTCACATAACCCACATCCAATACATCTATAGTTTCCTGATTCAAGTAATCTTAACATATCATGGATGGCTCTGTATCTTGGAGAAATAGGTAACTTTTCAAATGGATATTGAATTGTATGCATATCCCCTGCAAAAAGTGCTTTAAGCATCGCTTTCATTGTGACCCAAAGTCCTACAAAAAGCTCACCCTTAAATGTACGCTTAACCACTTGTTTAAATCTACACCAAGGACCTTCAGGTTTTTTCCCGACATCTAAGACTGTGTAGTTTTGTGCCCCTACATTTCTATTTTTAAATTGTTCTAAACTCATACCTACTCCCTTATACCATCATCACTAATGCTGTAATCAAAATGTTTACAACGGCTAACGGCATTAATACTTTCCAACAAAGCCACATCAACTGATCTGGTCTAATATGTGGCCATGCTGCTCTTACCCATAACATAAGGAAAAAGAAGAATGCAATTTTAGCCATAATAAATAACCAACCAAGCATACTCTGGGCATCATATCCACCTAAGAATACAATGGCAGCAATGACTGAAATTGTAATCATGTTAGCATACTCACCAATAAAGAACATACCCCATCTCATACCTGAGTACTCTGTTGCATATCCAGAAACAATCTCTGCCTCATGCTCAAGAAGGTCAAATGGTGTTCTATTTGTCTCTGCAAATCCAGCAATAAGGAAAAGTACAAAGGCGACTGGCTGTTGCCAAATCATCCATGAACCAATACCTGCTGACTGGTAATTATTAAAATCAACAAACGAGAGTGAACCTACCAACATAATAGGTGCCAAAATAGAAAGTCCTGTAACTACTTCATAAGAGAGAAACTGCACTGCTGTTCTTGCAGCTCCGATAATCCCCCATTTGTTGGCTTGTGACATACCCGCTAACAGTGGACCGTAAAGCCCTGCTGCCATCATACCCAGTACAAACAGAATACCAATGTTCAAGTCAGCTGCAATAGAAGGTACAAAAGTATCACCTAAAACTGGTATCCAACTCGGAATAGTAAAATCTGGAAAGACCGGTACGGCAGCTAGAGCAATAAATGCTGTTGCCGCTGTAATAATTGGTGCTATCATAAAGATAAGCTTATTTGCATTTTGTGGGATAATATCTTCTTTGGTAAAAAGCTTAATCCCATCTGCTGCAATTTGTAGTAAACCATATGGTCCTACATGCATTGGTCCAAGACGTCTTTGTATAAATGCTAAGACTTTTCTTTCTATAAATGTACCAAATCCAGCAAGAGCTGAAATAATCGCTAAGATAAGAATGGCTTTAATAAGCACACCTACCCATGTGACATGTGGTAAATTTTCTATGAGTGTTGTTTCCATATTACACCTTTCTCAATGTTACTTTTCTGTAGCGTGACTCACCAAAGAGGTCATACACACCTTGCGCTGCTTTAAAGTCTGGTACTTTTACAATATCGCCCGTGATTTTCTCATCTGCAACAACATCTAAAGTAATGCTTCCATTGTCAAAGACAACTTCTACTTTCTTACCTAAACTCTCTGCTTTTTCCACAGATGCATAAAGTGCAAATGTTTCAAAAATCTCATGTGATTTGTCTGTAAAATCATTAAACTGTCTAGCAGGATTACATCTATATGCAATCTCACCTTCAAGCAGTGCGTCTTCATCAAACTTTTCAACTTCTGGAAGTTCTGTCTCTACATTGGATGTCTCAAGTCTATATCCACGGTTATCTACACCTTTATTTGTAAAGCTATTTGGTAGACTATCGAATGCAACTGCTTTAAAACCTCTATCTGTTGGGAGCATTTGTGTCCAGTCAATAGTAAGTTTAGGTGCATCTACAAGTACTTGCATAAGGTCATTTAACTCATACCCATTGTATTCAACTGCAGCATTGGTAGGAAGTACACGCTTAGCAATGCTACACAGTGTTCCTTCTTGCTGATTCATAGCTGGCATATCTAGGTCACCTGTACCCAATGCAGAGAGTGTGAAGTCAGCATTTTCGTTATACCCTACTGTATAACCACTTGGTGCATCATCTAACTCACAAATGAGCGCAACACCTAGTGCATTTGACTTAGGTGGTGTCATGACTACATCAATGTCACATGTCGCTTCAACAACTGCAACAAGTTTAGCAATGTTTTCAGCTTTATCATGATGGTAAAGATCTTCACCAAGCATCATAGAGAAGTTTTCTTTCTTCTTCATCATCTTTTCAAACACTGCATCAAAGTTAGAAGCATCGCCACCAAGTAAGTCTACAAGTCCATTACGTGTTACGGTAATTTCCTTTTCAACCATCTCAGTCACTTTTTTACTTACCTCTTCCTCTTCTCCTGTCTCTTCATTAAGTACCATTTCTTTAACAGTCTTAACCTCTTTTTCTTTAATCGTTTCTGTCTCTGTACGTTTAAAGCTTTCGATGTAATCTTTCACATCTGAAGGAAGTTTCTCTTTATCTGCAAACAGATCAAGTACCAAGTAAAGCGCTGCCTCTTCAAGACCTATTTTATGATTGAATACTTCTACCGATTTACCAAAAGTAGGAATAAGTGTATCACCTACTGGGTGGAAGTAGAGCCCTGCACCTTTGTTAAGTTTTTGTACATTGTTAAAGGCATATTTCATAGCAGGAGAGTCATTTCTAAGTGCTGCTCCTATAGAGATAACAAAATCAGACTTTTTCATTATGGCATCTGTATCTGTTGTCCATAATGCATTTCCAGAAGCAGCTTCATAATGATTTAAGAATTTTTGGAATGCTCTTACTTCAGGGTTATAAAGTTTAAGTCCCATTTTTTCTTTAAGTGTTTGAAGCATACTAGCTTCTTCATTTGTAATCATCGCATTGAAACGTACTGTCTCAGCTTTTTTAAATGCTTCAATAGCTGCAGAAAATGCTGTTTCATCTTTACTTGCCGTAGTGTTTTGGAAATCATAGGCAAAACGTGCTGAACCATCTAAAGATACATAGTTCCACTCATTGGTAATTCTAAAGATTTTTTCTGTTCTATCTTCAAT
>CAZXGY010000097.1:4010-5296 GCA_964640455.1 uncultured Sulfurovum sp. | reverse complement strand
GCATACATTTTTTTATGCATTTCAGAGACTAGCTTTGCAATATATCTGGCTTTAACACCTTTGATATGTAAAGTCTTTATCATACTGTCTATACGTTTTGAGGCGGTTATTACCCCTTCAAGGGTTTGGGCTTTTTCTATCTGTACAGAAATAATACGTGATTGGTTCGCAAAATGACTCAGTAAATCGATAAGCTCAAGGATACCTATCACCTCTCCATGCTCATCTAACACAGGAAGATGCTTGATAGAACGTCCCGTCATTAAAAGCAATACATTAAAAAGCAACTCACCTTCAGTGGTAGAGATAATAGGATACGTTTGTATATCAGAAATGAGACTAAAGTTTTTTGCTTCACGATACAAAATATACTTCCGTAAATCAGCATCAGTCACAATGCCATAGCCTGATTTGTTCTTCACCAGTATGACTACTGCATTTTGGGCTTCCATCTGTGTGAGTGCATCCATAATGGGGACTGTACTTTCCACTATACAAGCATCATGCAAGATACTGTCATCAACCCGTGTGAGCATCATGTCTGCCATTTTGGCACTCTCTTGTCTCTCTTTTAACAACTCAATGCGTTCTACTATGGTTGAGAAGAAGTAGTTTTTAAAGGCTTTGGTCTCTTGTGTGAGTTGTATGAAGGTCTCAGAGGGTATTTCGTAACATATGAGTTCTTCTTGCACTCGATACTGATATTTGGATGCTTGCTTCTCTAGTAGTTCCATACCTCCAAAATGGTCATCATTATGGTAAACATCTATCAGTTCGTCACCCTCTTTGGCTTCTACTATTCCTTTGATAATAAGATAAAAGGTAGAAGTAAATGCATCTGCATCAATGAGTATAGTATCTTTAGGATAATAAGCAATCTGGGAAGTCTCTTCAATAAGGCGTAATGCTTTGTTCTCTAGGAGCGAAAAAGGAAGGTGTGTTTTCAGGTTGTCAAACAGTGCTATCAAGGCAACTCCTTTGTCTATGAATAATTTGAGTAAGCCAGGGGAAGAACTGACCTACTCAAATGATTCAAACAGAGCCCAAAGGCTCTGTCATGATTTAACGCTAGTGCTCAGATGCACCTTCAGCGCCAATACCAGTTTGTGATCTGATATCTTGTGCTTCAAATGCTTCAATCTCTTTGGCTGCTGCATCACTTTTATCTGTGATAGAGAAGAACCAAATACTTACAAATGCCACAGTCACAGAGAACAATGCTGGATACTTGTAAGGGAAAATAGCTGTTTCATAACCAAATATCTGTACCCAAACGATTGGACCTA
>CAZXGY010000097.1:0-3910 GCA_964640455.1 uncultured Sulfurovum sp. | reverse complement strand
GCTGCCATGTTCTTACCACCAAGGATAGGTGAACCACCAGATATCGCTTGTTTCGCAAGGTCAAGGTATTCTGGGTTATTGAGTACCATAATAATTGCACCAAAACCAATAATGAAGGTTAAGATGTAGAAGTACCCAATGAAACCAGTCGCATAAAATACAGACTTTCTAGCCTCTTTTGCGTCACTTACCGTAAAAAATCTCATAAGAATATGAGGAAGACCTGCTGTACCAAACATCAACGCAACACCTAGTGAGATAGCTGAAATAGGGTCAGATACCAGTCCACCTGGAGCCATAATCGCTTCACCTTTACCATGTACTTCAATCGCTGCTGCGAACATGGCATCTAAAGAGAAGCCGAAGTGACTTAGTACTGCCAGTGCCATAAATGTAGCACCTGAGAGTAGAAGAATCGCTTTAATAATCTGTACCCAAGTCGTTGCAAGCATACCACCAAATGTCACATAAAGAATCATCAGTGTACCTACAAGTACAACAGCTAGTTCATAAGGAAGACCAAAAAGAAGTTGAATCAGTTTACCTGCCCCAACCATTTGAGCGATAAGGTACAAAATAACTGTTGCTATAGAACCAAAGGCAGCCAGTGTTCTAATAGGTGCTTGTTTAAGCCTATAGGCTGCAACATCTGCAAAAGTATATTTACCAAGGTTTCTTAATCTCTCAGAGATAAGAAAAAGAATAATTGGCCAACCTACAAGGAAACCAATAGAGTAAATAAGACCATCATACCCAGCCAAATAAACAAGCCCAGAAATACCAAGGAAAGATGCTGCTGACATATAGTCACCTGCAATCGCCATACCATTTTGGAAACCTGTAATCCCACCACCTGCGGTGTAGAAATCTTTTGCTGTTTTTGTTCTTTTTGCTGCCCAGTACGTAATACCAAGTGTTCCACTTACAAAAACAAGAAACATAATAATAGCAGAGATATTGAGGGGTTGTTTCTCAATCTCACCATCTATCGTACCAGAAGCGACTGCGGCTACACTTAACAATAAAGGTAAAGCCAATAGTAATAATTTTTTCATTATGCTATATCTCCTAATTCATCTCTTATTTCTTTAGTCAGTTGATCGAACTCACCGTTTGCTCTTCTTACATAAATACCTGCCAAGATAAAGGAGATAAATATAATCGCAATTCCTATAGGGATACCAATAGTCATTACCCCTGAACCTATTTTAGTTCCCAATGTTTCTGGTGAAAATGCAATGGTCATAATAAATGCGTAATAGACTACCAACATAATAATAGAGAGAGTCCAAGCAAATCGGCTTCTTTCACTCACTAGTTTTTGATACTTAGGGTTATTTTTAACCTGTTCAATTTGTTCTTTTGTCATTATTTTTCCTTTTAAAAGTTATAATTGGCAATTACTCTATACTCATCCCAATCTAAACCTGGAGCAAAATCTCTTGGGAAATTAGCTCTAAGTCTTAAATTGAGTCCTTTTACTGCAGCGACATCATACTGGATATCAAATCCAGATTCACTTGCTGTCCAAGCTTGACCTGCTTTATAGGTATTGGATTGACCGACATCAAACTCTACATAATATGCAGATGCTTTAATGCCAAGATCTGCAAATTTATAGGTTGCTGCTGCTTTCCATGCATTTGTATCAGAGAAGAACATATGTCTTGTGACCATACCTTGCGTAAATGCTGGCATTCCACCCCATGGTGTAAGTATACCACCATTCATACTGGCATTGTCACTATCAGCAGTTTGTGAATACGCTACATACCCACTTAAGCCACCAAAACTTGTACCCGCTTTTACTGCCCAGTAGTTACTGTCTACAGAACCTGCTAGTGCATCACCTACATCACTTTCATTAATGTATTGTGCAGAAAGTTTTACTGCAGATAGTTTATAGTCTGCCTGAAGGTAGATAGCATTTAAAATATCATGTGCATAATAGTCCCATGCTTGAAGATTAAGTCCTTCTATACCTTTGTAGATTACAGCACCTGCAGTCACACCATCCGTATTTGTGCCTTCACCTAGAGCAATCACACCCATGTCGGCAAACTCACCACTCGTTCCCTCTTTATAGCCTAGACCATAACCACTTTGTAAAGAAAGAGCACTAGGAGCACCATAGACATTTCCAAAAGTACCTACACTCTCTTTTGTCACATGTGCCAAAATAAGTGTTGTATCTTGTATGTCTGTATTGCTTACTACAGCTGCTTCAAAAAGGTTAGGAAGCATTCTCGCATCATCTGCACCTGCTAGAGGTGTATCAAGTCTTTGACGACCTACTTTGATGTTGGTATTTCCAAAGGCATAGTTAATATACGCTTGACCAATAAAAGCATAGTTGTCAAAGGCATCTCCATACAGAGAAGGGTCATAACTAGCTGTCCCTAGTACATCTGCATCTTCATCATGTATATCAAAGCCATAGGTACCATAGGCAGCGATAACTGCACTAAAGCCACTAAAGGTTGGTGTTTTATATCCTATGTATCCACCCATAGCTAAAGAGTTACGATTATTATTTACGATGCCTGCATAAGATCTATCGATGTAAAAGGTACGAAATTGTCCAAATACTTCACCCATATCTACTTTTTCTTCAGCAACTACTGGCTCTACCACTGCAGGCATAACGTTTCCACCTGCCATCATCATTGTCGATGCTACCACAGATAGCAATATACTTTTCTTCATATTTTCCTCCATTATTTATTCAATTTCATTATGGAAGATGAAAATAGCATTGACATAGCATTGGTATTATTTGGTAAAATTATGGGGTATTCTAGCGTCACTGTAGCGTTTTGTAACTAATGATTTTGGTTTATTTTATATCCTATTCCTTTTAAACTCTCTATGAGACTCTCTTTAAGTACCTGCTTTACCCTATGTACTTCTGCCCTGATTGTGGCATTGTCTACATGGGTATCGTCCCAGACATAGTGTCTAAGCATATCAAAGTCCACTATCTTATTGATGTTACATGCAAAAAGGTGAATAATCTGTGCCTGTTTAGGTGTAAGTATCTGCTCTTCATTGTCAAAAAGAAGTCTCTGCTTTTCCAAATCATACAGATACATTTTACTAATCTTCACTATACTTTTTGACTCTATATGTGCCATTTTAAGTAAACGGTCTATATGTAATGTAAGCTCTTTAAGATGAAATGGTTTCTTCAAATAATCATAACAGCCCAACTCATAGGCTTTAGATATCTGTTCTATCTGGGTAATAGCAGAGATAAAGATAGTAGGTACAAAAATCTTCTCTTTTTGTAACTTTTCAAGTAGTGTGAGTCCATCTATAGAAGGGGTGTTAATATCAAATATAAAGAGGTCATAGTTAGCCTCTTTTGCATGGTTAAAAACTTCTTCACCATCTTCAAAAGCTTCTACTTCGTAGCCTGTATCTGTTAAGTACTCTACCATAGCACTTTGTAGCATCAACTCATCTTCAAGTAAAAGTATTTTCATTTTTATCTTCCCTTTTATCTCTAAAAGTATATCTAAATATTGTTATTTCGCTATCAGATGTTACCTCTACATGAACTTGCTCTTTTTTACAGATAGACCCTACTATCTCCAAGCCTAAGCCAAAACCACCTACTCGCTCTTCTTCCTGATGAAAAGGTTCAAAGATACGCTTGGTATCTTCTATAGCCCTTGAATGTGTTATAAATTCCAATACGACAGTATCTGCAACTTTTTTAAGTTCTATAGAGATATCTGTATTTTTATGGGCATATTTGATGGCATTAGAGAGATTATTATCTACAATACGCTGTAGTTCTATATCTGAAAAATACACATTGATTTCAGGTTCTATGTTAGCAAGTATTTTATGTTTATTTCCTTTTGCTATCTCTTCAAAAAATGCTATACGCCCTTCTAAAAAGAGT
>CAZXGY010000096.1:0-5310 GCA_964640455.1 uncultured Sulfurovum sp. | reverse complement strand
AGTGTCAAACCAAAAGTAATAGGCTCTCCATGAATACCATGTGAACGTCCTACCATTAAAGTCATCTTGTGTTCTTCTGCTCTAGTCTTAATAGACTCCATAAGCATCTTAGTATCAGCGATGATGATTTCTAGTGACGCTTTCATTTGAAGTGCCACACCAGTATCGACTGCATCTGAAGATGTCATACCATAGTGGAACCATCTTGACTCTTCACCAAGACTCTCACTGACCGATGTATTAAACGCAATGAGGTCATGTCTTGTAATGGCTTCTATCTCTTCAATTCTTTCTACTGAAAATGTTGCATTTTTTACAATCTTATCTGCATCCTCTTGAGGAATCTTTCCAAGTTTTGCCCACGCTTTTACCGCTGCTTTTTCAACTGCAAGCCATGCATCATATCTTGCTTGTTGTGTCCAATGTTTTGTCATCTCTTCTCTAGCATATCTTTCTACCATAGTACATCCTGTATATCTGTAATTTATGCTAGAATTCTATCCTAAAATCTGTTATATAGAGGTAAACATATTCATGCCATTCGTTAAAGAGAAATTCCACATTGAAGAAGAGACTATAGCATTTCTCTATGTCATGCGTACACTTAACTATACCCAAGGGCAAGCACAAAGGCATATAGCAAAAGGTAGACTTATCATCGATGGTAAATCCATGACCCATACAGGTACCAAAGTCCAAGGTGATGTAGAGATGGTTTTCTTTCGTCCAAAAGGTACAGGTATGCGTCCTACTTTTCAAAACCATAACTTTATGATATTTGAAAAACCTTCTGGCGTTTTAGTCCATCCAAACACTATGGCTACTCCCTACTCCATGTTAGATGAAGTCAGATCTATAGCAGGAGATAATGCCAACGGTACACACAGAATAGACATGGAAACCTCTGGACTTTTCTTAGCTTCCAAACACAAAAAAGCCGAACATCATCTCAAAAGTTCTTTTGAAAAACGTACCATTAAAAAGTCATATTTGGCATGGGTAGACGGAAAACTCACAGAGCCATTTACCTCTACTGAAGGTATCAAAGTCAACAAAGAAGGCTATGATAAAATCAAACACAAAGTATTCATATCGGATGAGGGGAAAGCGTCTCATACAGAGTTCATCCCCTTAGAATATGATGAAGCACTTGATGCATCGCTCATTGCTTGTTACCCTCATACAGGTAGGCTTCACCAGATACGTATCCATTTGTTTCACGTGAAACATCCTATCTTGGGTGACCCTATCTATGGTGCTTCTTTCGAAGCAAGTGATGCCTACCTTGATATGTTACAAAGCGATGAAGATAGACTCATTCAACATGGTGCACCACGTTTGATGCTCCATGCACAGAGCCTAGAATTTACTTATGGGAGTAAGTTTTATATTGAAAGTAACGTCGATTTTGTATCGCAGAAAAGTTTGATATATCCTAAAGCGTTGAGAGTCTTTAATAAATCATAAGGGGTGTAGGGTCGGCTGAAGTCAACCCTGAAAAACTATTGTTTCACGTGAAACAATACTAGCTATTTTTCATCTTCAGAACGAGCGTCATAAATAAACCAAGCCAATGCAGTACCTGCAACAAGGACAATAAATCCCAACATGTATAACTCTAAATTAGGCATCTTTTTCTCCTTCTAATTCTTGTTCACGCAACTGCCCACAAGCGGCAGAAATATCTAAACCTTTAGACTCACGTATCGTACAGTGTAATCCACGTGAAGTCAAATACTCTTGAAACTTTTTCATATCTGCTTCAGAGGGGCGTTTAAATTCTGTCCCACCATAGGGGTTAAAGTAAATCAAGTTTACTTTTGACTTGATACCATCAAGCAGTGAAAGCAATTTCTTCGCAGCAGATATATCATCATTGACATCTTTGATGACAAGGTACTCAAACATCACCCTCTTTCTATCGTTGACAGGAAAGTTCTTCACTGCTGTAATAATAGAAGCAATATTGTATGCTTTGTTGATAGGCATAAGTGTTTGTCTTAGCTCATCATCTACAGCATGAAGTGAGATGGCTAAATTAATACCAAGTTCCATCTTCCCTAGTCTTTCTATCTTAGAAGAGAGCCCTGAAGTTGAGATGGTTTGTCTATGTGTTGCAATAGCCATCCCCTCCTCATCTGAAAATATCTTTACCGATTTCGTTACTGCTTCTAGGTTGTCAAGAGGTTCACCCATTCCCATATAAACAAGGTTGACACGGCGGTTGGCAGCGATGTCATTATCTTTCTTAATAAGACGTACCTGTTCGACTATCTCACCTGCTGTAAGATTTCGCATAAAACCGCCCTTTGCAGTCAAACAAAAGGCACACCCTACCTTGCACCCTACTTGTGAGGAGATACAGACTGTATAGCGTTCCTGATGCTTTACAGAGCCATCCTCATGATACTCTTTAGCTCTCATCAAAAGGAGTACTGCTTCTACCGTATGGCCATCATGCAGTTCATACAAGTATTTTCTACTTCCATCTATGGAGTCTTGTACAGTAAGTTGTTTGAGAGGGGCAACTGTATACTCTTCATTTAACTTTTCTCTCATCTCTTTTGGGAGATTTTTCATCTCATCAAAAGAAGTCGCATACTTATGGTACATCCAATTATAGATTTGCTTTGCACGGAAACTTGGTTTGATTAACTCCCCTAATTCCTCTTTACTTAAGTCTTGTATTATTTTTTTACTCATTACTATTTCTCTTTTATATATTGAGTCAATTTTTCCATTGCCTCTTTTTGATTTTCTAAAAAATCCTTATGTGCATTTTCATCACAATAATTCGTTACTATAAATATACCTGCTGCAGGTATACCAAAAGTTTTTGCTACTTTCAATACTGCGTAATACTCCATATTTTCTATATGAATATTTTTAGCAAGATACGCTTTACCTAAATTTTTATCTGTGGTTATATAGCTAGAAGAATTCACTATTGTTTCACGTGAAACATCTTCGGCAGTGGATACTAAATTATCTATGGGTGTATATGCTTTGGCATTAAAAAAACTATTTTCAATGTTTGCTGCTGTTTTAGACTCTACGATATCAAAAATCTTTTTTTCACCATAAGATCCTGCAGATCCCACAAAAAACAGAAACTCAGGTTTTTGAGAGATACATAGCTTTGTTAAGTTTATCGCTACATCTATCATCCCAATACCTATAGGTATCGCAAAATCAAACTGCTCACTCTCTCCAGCACATATAAACATATTAAATCCTTACAGGAATATTTTGTCTGCGAAGATACTCTTTTAACTCCAAGATGTCAATCTCTTTAAAGTGAAAGATAGAAGCTGCCAATGCTGCATCTGCATTACCCAAAGTAAATGCCTCTTCTATATGCTTCATAGTCCCTGCACCACCACTTGCAATCACGGGGATATTCACAAGCTCAGATATTTTTTTATTAAGCGTGTTATCGAATCCTGCTTTCGTACCATCAGCATCCATAGAAGTCACAAGTAACTCACCCGCACCTCTATCGTAAGCTTCTTTTGCCCACTCTAAGGCATCGATACCTGTATCATTACGTCCACCATGCGTAAAGATGTTCCATTTATTTGGAGCAACTTGTTTCGCATCTATTGCCACTACGATACACTGAGATCCAAAACGTTTTGCACCCTCTTCTATAAATGCTGGTCTTTTGATGGCAGCTGAGTTAATGCTTACTTTGTCACAACCCACATTGAGAAGATTATAAATATCTGGAAGTTCACGTATGCCCCCACCTACAGTAAGAGGAATGAACACTTCTTGTGCTACTTTTTTAACCACATCTACTATAGTATCACGTCCTTCATGGCTCGCACCAATATCAAGAAAGGTAATCTCATCTGCACCCTCTTCATTGTAACGACGTGCCACTTCTACCGGATCTCCAGCATCACGAAGTCCAACAAAGTTCACACCTTTTACGACACGCCCATCATTGACATCTAGACAGGGAATGATACGTTTTGCAAAATAATCCATTTAACTCTCCATATATTATGGTAGAATTATACAAAAATTATCCCAAGTATGGGTTAGTATGTAGTATAAAGGTATATTATAGTATGATTATTGACAATTTAGCCGAATTCGCTTCTAAGAAATTTGGTCAAAACTTTTTGAAGGATGATAGTATTCTTCATAAAATCATCCAAGCGATGCCCAACGACAACTTAAAAGTTGCAGAAATTGGACCTGGCTTAGGTGATTTAACCAAAGAACTTGTAAAAGTTCGAAATGTCACAGCATTTGAGGTTGATAAAAGATTATGTGAGCATCTAACATCAGAATTTGAAGAACCTATCCACAATGGGAACTTTGAATTACGATGTGGGGATGTGCTTGAGCGTTGGGAGTCAGGGAGTTTACTGGATGAACCTTATCATCTGGTAGCCAACCTACCCTATTATATCGCGACCAATATCATCTTAAAAGCATTTAAAGATGAGCATTGCCAGTCAGTTTTGGTAATGGTTCAAAAAGAAGTAGCCGTTAAGTTTGCTGCAGAGGTAAAACAGAAAGAGTTTTCAGCTCTCTCTGTCCTTGCAGCAAGCGTAGGAAAAGCAACACTTTGTTTCGAGGTTGAGCCTGAAGCATTTGTGCCTCCTCCTAATGTTACTTCTGCCGTGCTTTTAATAGAAAAAAATCAGTCACGAGATGACGAGAAGTTTGAAGCTTTTTTAAAAATAGCTTTCGCACAACCGCGTAAAAAACTCTCTAAAAATCTCTCTGTTGCTTTTTCTAAAGATATTGTAAACGCACTTTTTTCAAAACTAGAGCTAGACTCTAACCTTCGACCTCATGAAGCTGAGACATCTATTTATCATCACATATATAATGAACTAAAGGATAATTTAGATGGAAAACAACAAACAAAACGAAAACTCTCAAAATCAAGAGCAAAAAACTCCCAATCAGAGCAATAATGCTCCTAGAGAGAGACGCCCTAACCCGCATAGACAAAACAATAATCAAAACAAGCCACAAGGACAAGGTGAAAATAGCAATCGCCCTAACCCAAATAGAAAACCCAATCCTAACCGTAAATCAAACCCTTCTAAAGATGTAGATGGCAATGTACAGGATCGTCCTGCACCAAACGGTAATAAAAAACCTAATCCAAACCAAAATAGAAACAATAATAACAGCCAAAGCCGTAATGCCGGAAGCAATAACCCAGCTAAAAAACCAAATAACAATAATAAACCTGGAAATAAACCAAACAATAACCAAAACCGTAATACTGGTAATAAGAACAGAGGAAGACGTAAAAATATCACCACCGTCAATGACACCATG
>CAZXGY010000095.1:0-5324 GCA_964640455.1 uncultured Sulfurovum sp. | reverse complement strand
CTTTACTATATATACTTTTATATTCATTTTTTGTTTATATTTCAGTTTTAGAATATAAAGATATGGACTTTAATAAAAATGGATGGATTGAACTCACTGAAACATTCACGGCTATCGATATAGGTGAAAATCATCTAGATAATAATTGTACTGAATATTATTTTTTAAAAGATGGTATTCCATTTTTAACTAAATGTAAATAATATGTCAATTTGCAATATTTTCAACAATTATAAAAAGTTTGAGATAAAATAATTTTGCAGTTCTGATTTGTTGTATCAAACAACAGCTGGAACTGCTGTTTGGACTTCAAGTCAAATCTTGACTGTGAAGGGTGGTGAAAATAATGAACGATATTATTTTCATACTAGCGATAATACTTGCCATCTTACGATGGTTAAGTAATCGTTAAAACACTAGAGAGAGGTCAAACTCTCTCTTCAAACGTATTTTAACATAAAATAAAATCTAACGCAACCACCCAACCAAATCACTACTCAACCTACCCATAATGACATTGGTCGCAGATGCATAGCCTTTTGCATCTGTACTAGGTGTAGGCTCTTGATAACTAAACCTTCTGCTTTTTACTAATTTACCCGTGTCTGCATCTATGAGGGTGAACTGTATAGAAACTACGGAATGTGAATGCTCTCCTCTTACTCT
Organism: uncultured Sulfurovum sp.; assembly: GCA_964640455.1. Classification (GTDB taxonomy): domain Bacteria; phylum Campylobacterota; class Campylobacteria; order Campylobacterales; family Sulfurovaceae; genus Sulfurovum. The sequence continues at coordinate 4,658 of CAZXGY010000095.1, read as the reverse complement.
GTGTTCAAAGGCAAAGATGTTACTCTCTAGTCTGTAGTTCTCTTTTAGTGTGCTTGTATCTGAGAGTACTGCTTTGAAGAGTCTACTATGGTCTAAAAGATCTATAATAGTCCCTTGTAAAAGTTTACTCATGTTGTTTGACCACTCTGAGTTTTGGTACGTTCCACAGTCACTCATGCTGTAAGAAAAGTTCATCTTTTGTGACATCTGTTCTCTTAGACTTTGAGGATAAGTGATTTTAATCGTTTTTGTATGGTAGTGACTATTTTGAGTCACAGCTGTCTGAGGTATGTCAATTGTATAAACCTTAAGTGCTGGTGCTTTACTACAAGCTGTCAGCATTAGAAGTAACGCTAGAGTTATCATATATTTTTTCATCATTATTCTCCTGGACCTCTTCTTACTTTTCTAGATTTAAAAAACAAGTCACTAGGGTTTTGTCCTAATGATTTTGTCATATCATTGAGTTGTTTTGAAAGTATTTGTATATCTACGAGCATAGGCTCAATCATCTTTTTAAGATTGTAGTCTCCCCTACTTAGACTTTTTTCAAACTTGAGTGTGACACGCCTAAAATCTTTACTCGTTTGAAACATATTATTTATAGTAGGAATGCTCACACCTTTTATTTCTGCAAAATCTTTTTGCATCTGCTTAAAATCGACCGTTGCTTGTGTAAACTTGGCATTTATATTATCCATAGAGACCCTAAACTCTTGGAGTGTTGTATCTACTTCTTCTAATGAAGTCACTGCTTTATTTTCCAGAGTTTTTGCTTTTTCAGTCACTATTTTCGTATTGTCTAAAATTTTACTTACGTTATCTAAGTTTTTGTCAGAGAGTAGTGCTTCACTACGAGAGAGTAAATTGGTTAATTTATCACTCAAGCCATCTAGGTTATTGGTTAGTTTAGAGAGCATGGAAGGTTTAGATTTTATAAGAGGTATATACTCATTTGTAGGTACAAGCGTTTTAGCCGCATTGGTACCACCATGTATCTCTATAGACAAAAGTCCTGTCACACCAAGCATTTGTGTTGAAGCAATCATATCTTCTTTAATAGGTACTTCTTTTTTTATTTGTACAAAGATATCGATTATCTCTATATTGTTAGGGTCTATACGTATTTCAGATACACGTCCTATATTTACACCATGCAACTTTACATTAGAGTCTTTTGCCAATCCTGAAATAGAGTCTTTCATCTCTATTTTATAAAGGTTATACTCCTCTTGTAAACCATACTTTGCTAACCAAAAAGCAAACCAAGCCATACCTATACTAAACAGTACAACAAAAATACCAACAATTGTATAATTTACTTTGCTATACATTCTCTACCTTATCTTTAAATCTCTCTTTTGTATATTCATTTTTAAAAAATTCTTCAACAAAGGGATGTTTAGATTGTAGCACACTTTCTATACTACCTTCTGCTACCACATGCTTATCAGCCAACACTGCCATACGGTCTACGATAGAAAATATACTGTCTAAATCGTGTGTAATCATCACAACAGTGATACCCAACAAATCACGTAACTCAACAATGAGTGCATCAAAATTACGTGCTCCTATGGGGTCAAGCCCTGAAGTAGGTTCATCTAAAAAAAGAAGTTTAGGCTCTATGGCAAGGGCACGGGCAAGTGCTGCACGTTTGACCATACCTCCAGAGAGTTCTGAAGGATATAATGCTCCTACATGAGGCTCAAGCCCTACAAGAGCGAGCTTTGAACTTACAAGCTTATTACACATCATTTCTGAAATATTGGTATATTCTTTAAGTTGTACGGCTATGTTTTCTGCGATAGTAAGAGAAGAAAAAAGTGCTCCAAACTGAAAAAGTACACCCCAGTCTGTACGTAAAGACTGTGCATCTTTAAAACTAATGCCATTCAGTTCTTTACCTAAAACAGATACTTTACCCTCATTGGGTTCGAGGAGCATTATCATCTCTTTCATAAGTACAGATTTACCTGAACCACTCTCACCCAAAATACCATAAATTTCATTTTCATTGATATGTAGATTGACATTATCATGGATAGTACGCTCACCAAATCTTGTTACGATACCTTCTACTGTTATTACAGGATTCATAGCCCAAGCTTCGTGTAAAGTACTGAGAAGAGTGCATCAAAAGCGATGACTAAAAAGATAGAGTTTACCACAGAGGCTGTAGTGTGAAGCCCTATACTCTCTGTATTGTTAGAGACTTGGAAACCTCTAAAACACCCTACAGATGCAATAATAAAAGCAAATACCGGTCCTTTTATCATCCCTAAAATATAGTGTTTTACTTCTAAGACTTCATAGAGCCTATCTATAAACTGTGTCATAGAGATACCCAATTGCATACCAGATGCAACCATTCCTCCCAAAATACCAACAATATCTGCAAAGAAGATAAGTAACGGTAAAGCTATCATCAGTGCTATCACACGTGGCAGTACCAAAAAGGCATAGGGGTCAAAACCCATCGTACGCATAGCTGCTATCTCTTCAGTAATTTTCATGGCACCTATCTCTGCAGTGTAGGCCGAACCACTACGTCCTGCGATGACAATAGCCGTTATCATCGGTCCTAGTTCTCTAGTGATAGAGATAGCAACCGTATCTACAATGAACATATCTGCACCAAACTTAGCTAACTGTACAGAGCCTTGATAGGAGATAACCATACCAACAAGAAATGACGTTAGCCCAATAATTACAAGAGCATTGAACCCTGACTTATGTATGTGGTAGACTATCTCTTTATAGCGAAAGTCTTTTGGACGTTTAAAAATATTGATAACAGATAAAAAAAGATGTCCTAAAAAAGTAATAAAATCTCTAATATCAAACAATATTTCCATAGTGGTCTTACCAATTTTTTCAAATTCACTCACCTTTCTAGGTGTGACTACCTCTTCAATATCATGTGATAAAAGCGTATGCATCTCTTTTTGTTTTTTACTATACCCTACAACCTCAATAGAGACTTCATTTTTGAAACGATCAAAATACTCTATAAACATTAGCACACCTGCAGAATCAAAATCATCTACAGCTGAGACATCCCAAATAATCTTTTTATCACAAGGAACAAGACGTAGTTTTTTCTCTATTTGACGTACACTACTGAGTGTCCATTCTCCTTGTGCAATGAGCTTAAGATAATCCTGATGTTCTTCATAACGTAAAAACTGTTTCTTCATAATAACTATTATAGGTAAGATTAGATTAAGTTTCGCTATTATTTAAGAAGAGAGATACATAAGAAATTGGTTTTCTTCATTGAAGGTTAACCTATATTTTAGGATAACCCTCATTTCTACCTATGCTTTATCGTTTACCGAAATCTTGTGTCCAGTAATGTGTATAGTGACTATTTGCATCATACACATGTGCCATACCTACCTCAGTAAAGTTAGGACTCATAAGATTTGCACAATGCCCATCACTATCTACCCAACCATCGATCGCCTCTTGTGCTTGATCCATCACTGTACCTGCAGCAATATTCTCACCATTTGCTCTCCAATTTGTATAACCAGTATATTCAATTCTTTCACTTACATTACTTCCTCTCCCTGGATGAGATGCCTGTGCTGCTCTATCTGTGCTTTGACCAGAACCAGTATGAGAAAATGTATTTGTTTTTGCTAAATCATTACTGTGTTGCCACGATGCTTTGTAAAGTCTATCATTCCAAACAAGTGCTGGTACAGCTGGTTTCACACCATGACTACCACAATCTTGTGCATGCCCTCTTACATAATTTATTGCATCTAAATATGCTTGTTTTGTGGTAGCATCTAATGTTGGCGGTACACTATCACCACTACCTGAATTACCTTGTTCTTGAGATGACGGTACTGTACTGCCACTTACACAACGAATATTGGCTCCTCCACTAAAATTAATACTATCTCCTGGTTTTCCGCCATATTTATCTGCACCTCTTTTAGTTCTTACATATCCATCACTTGTTACTTCAGCTGTACATTTTGAGAAAGCTTGTTTAGGAATATTTCCTTGTAAATTCATATTGAGATGAAAATATTTTGATTCTGAAGAAGTAGGTAGTCGCCAGCTTGTAATTCCCGCAAAGTTTAAATTTTTACAAATTTTTAATGCTTTTGTTCTATCCCCATGTCTTATATTCTTATTTTGCCATACTTTGTGTATTTTAGTATTTGTTGCAATACCTTTTTGAATATCAACTAAAAATATTTTTTCATTTGTCAAGGGAATAGGAATATGATTAGGTACAAAAGTGATTAAATCACCCATCATAATGGGAATCCAATTCACCTTATTCATTCTCTTATATGAGACTCCTAAATTTTTAGAGTCATCATTATAATATTTTTCTGTAGCCTGTGCAGTATTTCCAAAATAAATCAGACATAATACACTTATTATTATATTTTTTTTCATTGTTATCCTTCGTATAATATATTACATCTATCAATATCTCTATAATATTTGAATTTACTTTAATGGTGCCTTTGAAAGTAAGTAAAGACATGATAGGCATTAAGAATCTTATCATCTTAGTATTATTTATCTATTACTAAATATTGAATAGGTAAGATTAGATTAAGTTTCGCTATAATAATCATAATTAAAAGAGAGGTAAAAGATGAAGCATTTTGGGTTAGACATATGGA
>CAZXGY010000094.1:4201-5384 GCA_964640455.1 uncultured Sulfurovum sp. | reverse complement strand
TAGTCATAGATTTCTGTAATCGTACCCACAGTAGAACGTGGGTTTTTAGAAGTAGTTTTCTGGTCTATAGCGATGGCAGGAGTAAGTCCTTCTATCTTATCTACATCAGGTTTACCCACACGTCCTAAAAACTGTCTAGCATAAGAAGAGAGAGACTCTATGTAACGTCTCTGTCCTTCTGCATAGAGTGTTGAGAAGGCTAACGTAGATTTACCTGAACCAGATATACCTGTGACTACCACGAGCTTATTTTTAGGGATGCTTATATCTATATTTTTTAAGTTATTTTCTTTTGCACCGTAAACGTGTATCATATCTTGTTTTTTTGACATATTATTTCCAAATTTTATTTATTATTTTATGTGAACCAAATCTTCTTCACTAACATCCCCAACGCAAATACATAGAGAGCTAAAAGTGCCGTCTTATGTTTTTTGGATGTTACATGATCTTTAAGCCATATTCCTAGAGCAACCCCAACAAGGGAAGCAACGGCTACAACTAATCCATTGGTAAAATCTATGGTTCCTGTACTTAGACGGCTTATCATACCCGCAACTGAAGAGAACACTACAAAGAAAAGCCCTGCACTTACAGCCTTTTTAATAGGATAATGTAACAATCCAACCAAAAGTGGTGTTAAGATAATTGACCCACCAATACCTAGGGTAATAGAAAAAATACCAATCCCTAATCCTATAGTAAACAATAGTCCTTTATTGAGTGATTTTGTCTGTGTATCATCTTCATGATTTTTAGAGAAGAAGAGCCTAAAAAGTGCAAAAAGGAGTAATCCAAAGAAAGTAAACTGTAACATTGCATCAGGTATATACTCAGTTACTGTACCACCTATATACCCACCAACAAAGCCACCAAGCCCAACAAAGATACCTTCACCCACAATGAGTGAACCCTTCTTGTGATTGAGATAAGAACCAAAAATTGAAGAGAATACCATCTGAACAATAGAGATACCAATCGCATCTTTAATATCGAAACCAAGTACAAGAAGTATAGGTACAAGAATCATTCCACCACCTATACCAAAAAAGCCTGACATGGTACCAATGAATACACCTACAACAATTAGTTCTATTATCATTTATTATACTCCAAAAATTAACTTGGAATTATAACATTTATATTGTATTTTCAATACGTTATTTAATAATAAATTTAATAA
>CAZXGY010000094.1:0-4101 GCA_964640455.1 uncultured Sulfurovum sp. | reverse complement strand
GTTTAATAATTTAGTAGAATGTATAAAATAAGTTATTATTATATAAATTTCTAAATTCCTCTTATTTAATTTTAATTAACTGAAGAATTTCGATATACTATAAATAACTTGGGATTAAGGAAGACTCTCTACTATGGAACATATCAAAAAACTTTTTATGGCACTCAGTGCAATCTTACTCATTGTTATGATTTACATGAGTGTTGAACTCATCTCTAAAGGTAAAAGTGCCAGAGCATACAAATCAGACTATGCGACACTTCACTCCGTTGAATATGGCATGTTTAATTCTGATATATGGACAGCTAAAATCACACAAATAGTAGATAAAAAAATACAAAAATTTGATCTTAACCCAAATAACAGATCAGAAATCAAAGGGTATATAAGTACTATTATTGACACACTCATACAAGAAGCAGAACGTGCAGTGAAAGAACGAAATACAAAAAAACGTGGTTTTTTAGATAGCATAATCGGTTCTACCAAACAGATGATTACAGACTCAATTATTGACTTTAAAGATTTACGTAATCGTATACCAGAGTTTACAGATAGAGTACTGCTTGAGGTAGAAAAACCAGAAAATCAACTCAAAGTAAAAAAAGTTATTAGAGAGAAATTAAAAGCATTTATGGCAGAAAAATTTCAAAAAACCACAGATATGAGTGAGTATCGTGCTGTTATACAAAAGTACGATGTCACTACCTTAGAAGCCTGTAATACAATTTTAGATAGAAGAATAAATGAGAACAAAGATTCAATCAATAATCATATGAATATTATCTTAGCATTGGGTCTTGCTATTATTATATTGGTGCTCTTGCAGGGTCTACTTAATTCTGTTTCACTCTTTGTCCTTTCAGGGACAACCATAACATTACTTGTCTCTGGAGTCATGATGCCTATGCTAGATATTGAAGCTAAGATTTCTAAACTGAGCTTTACTATACTTGATCATACCATTATATTTGAAAATCAAATTCTCTTTTTCCAAAGTAAGAGTATCTCCGATTTAGTAAGACTTCTTCTGGACTCTGGTGAAGCGAGAATGATACTTGTAGGTGTACTGCTTGTCATGTTTTCTATCATCTTCCCTACCCTTAAACTCATTGCTACAACCATGTACTTCTACTCTAAAAGTATCATAGGAAACAATCCTGTCATACGCTTCTTTGCTCTACGTTCTACAAAGTGGTCTATGGCAGATGTCTTTGTTGTTTCTATCTTTATGGCTTATTTAGGGCTTGATGGTGTGGTAAATAGTGAACTACGTCACCTTGAAAATAGAAGTGATCCCGTGAATATCATTACGACCAATGGGACACATTTAGAAGCAGGTTTCTTTCTATTTTTAGGTTTTGTAGTGACTAGTTTTGTTCTCTCCATACTTGTTGAGAAAACAAAAAAATCCCAACAAGCTTAGTTAGATATACATAAACTGTGAAAGAAAAATAATCGTTATGACAAAAGAGAATGGTAAAACATGACTTTTAAAAACAAAAGGCTGTATACCCATATAGACTTGTAAGAAGCCTCTTAGTCCTAACCAAATACCTAAAAATGCTTTGAGTGAAAGCATCATTTGAAATGAGCTCAATCCACCCTCTCCAATAGTACCAAAAACTTGAGATATAAGATAGAGTCCAGTAAGCACAGCCACAATAAGACTAGGTGGTACAACTTTTCGTACATACTTCATGAAAGATTCACGAATACTTTTATGTTCTTCTTCATTGTATGACTCTTTTATATGTACTAAAAAGAGGTTATCTACAATAAGAAACCCACCATAAATAAAAGCGGCAAAAAGGTGAATGGTTTTTATAATTATAAATGTCATGATTTATCCTAAATTTTTGATTGAATTATATGCTATTACTAGAAAAATCTCTTTGACTTATGTCAAGGTACCTATAAAGTTTTGAGAAAAAAAGGCTTCAACAACGTCTCTCATCTCTTTAGGGTCTTCTATACGATTCACTTCATTTCTAAATAGTGCCGCACCTTTGTAGCCTGCTTTAGAGTAAGAGTGAAGGTTCTTTCTAAAGACTATAGCCCCATACTTATCATAATGAGCAATCATCTGGTCAAAGTGTTCAAGTACCACTTCTTTTACGAGCTCTGAGGTTGGCTCTGCCATTCCCTCTTTAATTTGTCTAAATATCCATGGTTTACCCACAGCAGCCCGTCCTATCATAATACCTTCTGCACCCGTATATTCTTGTACCCATTTTGCTTTTTCAGGGCTATCTATATCACCATTGGCAAACATTGGGATGCCAATATTTTGTTTTATTTCAGCCAGTGCATCATAATCTACTGGTGCTTTATACCGCCCTGCTCTTGTGCGACCGTGAACTGCAACATAATCAGCTCCTGCATCTTCACAAAGTTTTGCTATCTCTATATGATTTTTTTCGTTAAAGCCTAGACGAAACTTGACAGAAGTATACTCTTTATTGGAGTACTTTTTAATAGTCTCGATGACTTTAGCCATTTGAGGTAAGTCCGTGAGTAAAGAGGATCCTTGCAGATTATTGACCACTTTGGGTGCAGGACAACCACAGTTTAAATCTATACACGTTACATCATCACGTTCATTGATAATTTCAACAGCACGTCTAATTACTTCTAAATCAGAACCTGCTATCTGTATAGAGTAAGGATTTTCAATAGGAGCACGCTCAAGCATACGATAGGTTTTTTTAGAGTTATGAATCAAAGCATTAGAGCTAATCATCTCAGATACAGTAAGGTCTACACCGAACTTCTTAACAACAGAACGAAAAGGAAGGTCGGTAAAGCCCGCCAAAGGGGCTAAAGCGTAGATAGGTTCAGAAAAGTCTAATGTGCCCATAGAAACCTATGAAAAGTTAGATTTAGCACATACCGAAGGGATATCTATAATATCATTTAACTTATATTTACTATTGGTTTTTTTAAGCTGATAAAGTGCTCTAAATTTAATAAAATCTGTCTCTTCTTGTTCATCAAGATAATTAGACACTTGATCAAGTAGTTCATACTCAAACAGTAAATATAAATATGCATTTTGAGCATTTTCATCTTTAGATTGATATGCTCTATATAGTGCCAAATTTTCTTCTGGTTTAAAATATTTCTTTGTAATAGCAGCAATGTTAACGTAGTCTTGACACTTTAACTCTAATGCATTTACGAACTCATCAAGTATATCACCATTGAGTCCTAGATTATCTTCATGCGTAATACGACCAAGCATCACTAAAAAGTTTTTAACATCAAAAACTTTAGCATATTTACGTGCTTTAACAAAATCCTCTTTCTTAGCAAAAATATCAAGTGCCACAGCTTGCACTGGTTCAGAATATTCAGAAGTAGAACGCATGACATCTTCAACAAATTTTTCATCAGTTTCTAGACGGTTAAGTCTATTTTGAATTAAAATAGGATTACCAGCATGAAATACTTTTGACATTTTATGCTCTTTAAAGTCTATATACTCGCCATTTTTTATTTTTTGAATAATATTAACGACACGTGAAAGTCTTGGTGTGAGTCCTTCAATATTATCTGATACGTTAAGTGATGACTTCCCTAAAAGTATTGCCGAAGACTTAACGTTATCAATAGAATACTTTTGCTCTTTAGGTTCATTAACCAATGACCAGTAAAGTGCATCTTCTAGTGTTTGTGCATCTTTTTGCCATTTCTTTTGTGCAAAGTAATTTTTTACACTATAAAAAAACATATGTACAATAGTAAAAATAAACAAAAGCAATGCCGGTAGTATAATCCAGATAGTCACTGGCAATGTTATATTAAGTAAATCTAAACGATATCCACCTAATTCCAGTGTATAAACAAATGCTCCTAATAATGCAATAAATGCTAGTGATGCAAAAATATATAGTCCAATTCTCATTTATTCCCCTTGATATAAAGCTACTTAGCTTCTTTTTCGTTTATCTCCCGACATGTAATACAAAAACGTGCGAAATTTTTAACCTCTAACCGTGGAAGACCTATTGGTTCTTCACACATTTCACAAATACCAAATGTCTCTTGTTTTATTTTATCTAAAGCAAGTTCAATTTCGTTTAATTCTTTACGTTGTTG
>CAZXGY010000093.1:0-5431 GCA_964640455.1 uncultured Sulfurovum sp. | reverse complement strand
CATAAAGTCTCTTATATTCATAATCAACTAGCAAAAGCAGTTAAAATAGCTAAGAAAAAAGGTTATGCTATAGCTATTGGGCATCCACATAAAGTAACGATGCAAGCGTTGGCATCGGCTAACGAGATTTTAAAAGATGTTGAGCTAGTATATATAGATAGTATCTATAAAAAGGAGAAGTAAATGAAAGGAATTTTTACAGCATTATTGATTGGTTTTGTATTTTTTGGACTTTCACTGTTTGCCTTTACTATGCAACATGCAACTCTCATAGGCCTGGTTGCTTTCCTTGTTACACTTTGGACCAATGAAGCTTTGCCTTTGGGCGCTGTTTCTATCTTACCTATTTTACTCTTTCCTATTTTTGGAATTTTAGATACCAATGCTGTCACAGCTAATTACTCTAAATCTATCATATTCCTTTTTATAGGTGGGTTTATGTTGGCTATAGCTATAGAGAAGATAGGATTACATAAATATTTTTCTGCTAAGATTTTGAGCTTTTTCCCAAAAACACCTAGAGGGATTATCTATGCTTTGGCTGTTACTTCTGCACTACTTAGTTCTATTCTTTCCAATACAACGATTACCTTGATGCTCATGCCCATAGCACTCTTTTTAAGTGAAAATAAAAAACTCAAAGTACGTTTTTTATTAGCCACTGCTTATGGTGCTAGTATCGGAGGGATACTTACTCCCATAGGCACACCACCAAACCTTATCTTAATGGGATTTTTAGAAGACCATGCTCTGTCATCTTTAGCCTTTGGTGAATGGATGTTATATATGTTACCTATTGTAGGGTTAATGCTTCTTATTATGCCATGGTTACTTTCTATGGGGGTAGAAACAGAAAAAATAGAAGATATGAATCACTTTGTACCTGCATTAAATAGTACCCAAATAAGGTTGTATGGGATTATCGTACTATTAGCAGCAGTGCTTATAATCAATACTTTCTTAAAGCAGTTTTTTGGATTTTCGCTGAATGAAAAGTTAGTTTTACTTGGGTTTGGTCTTCTTATGTTTGTTCCTAAAGTAGGGTTTTTAGAATGGGAAGATACCCGAAGTATGCCCTATGAGATTATCTTTCTTTTTGGAGCAGGGTTTAGTATAGCTGCAGCTTTTTCACATACAGGTTTAGCTGCAGAGATTGCTAAAAATCTTAGTTTTATTTCAGACATGCCACTTTTTTGGATGTTTGTTATCGTAGCGTTGTTTGTCACTTTTTCTACTGAGGTTACATCTAATACAGCACTCACCTCTATAGCTATACCTATATTTTATGAGTTTGCAAAAGAGATGCCTCAACAAGAGGGGATGATGCTTCTTATGGTTGCTACGGTTGCAGCCTCTTATGCCTTTATGCTGCCTATTGCTACCCCACCCAATGCTATTGTTATGTCTTCACGAGTGATTAGTATTAAGCAGATGGCATCTATAGGGTTAAAACTCAATTTCATAGGAGTAATAGTACTTTCTTTAGTGGCTTATTTCCTATGGAAAATATAAAATATGGCAATTTGACATATTTTTCATAAAATAGAAACTTCTTTGTTATGATACATAAAAAAGAGGTTTAGATGAGTCAAAATATTATTGAAACTATTGTAGAACTTGACGCAATGAAAAAATATCCCAAAGAACTTTTTTATAAGGGAAATCTTGATTTACTTAAACGTCCTAAGGTTTCCATAGTAGGAACAAGACGTCCTTCAAACTATACACGACAGTTTACTTATACACTAGCACGAGCATTGGCGAAAAGAGGGGTTTGTATAGTTTCTGGGGCAGCTATGGGTGTCGATACTATAGCACATGAAGGTGCAGGTGCCTCATCTACCATAGCTGTTGTTGCCAATGGTTTAGATATACGTTATCCTGCTATCAATAAAAATCTTATTGAGTCCATAGAAAATGAAGGACTAATGCTTAGTCAGTTTAATGATGGTTTTCGTGCTTCTGGCTGGAGCTTTGTAGTGAGAAATGAAGTAGTGGTAGCTCTTGGAGATATACTCGTCGTAACAGAGGCAGAACTTAATTCTGGCTCTATGCGTTCAGTAGAGTATGCACAAAAAATGGGTAAAAAAATATTTGTACTCCCTCATAGATTAGATGAGAGTTCTGGTACAAATTATTTATTGCATAAAGGGGAAGCGACTGCTATCCAAGATATAGAAACTTTTGTTTCTCGCTTTGGTATGGAGGCAGATGATACCATAGTAAAAGATGATTTTTTCTATTTTTGTCAGAAAGCACCTAGCTTTGATGAAAGTTTGGAAAAGTTTGGAGATAGGATATATGAGGCAGAACTAGAAGGAATTGTCACGATACAAAATGGTATCGTGAGATTAAATTAAATTAAATTATTTTTTAGTATTTATGTCAATGTTTGCTTCTGCTATTTCTACCTTGGCTACTTCTTTTGCTATTTTAGTTTCTATCTCTGCTTTCAGTACTTCAAGTTCTGTGAGGTAAGATGATATCTTAGCCGTTGCTTCTGCTTTCATCTTCTCAAGGGTTTCTTTATTTTCAGGAGAGAGTTCAGGCATCATATTTGATATAGATGATTTTGCTATGTCTATGTAAGAGTTAGATTTTGCAATTTCTACTTTAGAGACAGATTTGGCTACTTGTACAGTAGAGATATCTTTTGCAATTCTCAATGTCTCTTCTTCATGAGGAATACTTTTTGGCATGGTTTTACTTACCTCTACACGCCTTGTAGCTTCTACGATGTTTTTGCTCGCATGTGCTTTAGCTATCTCTACCCCTGCAACAGCATTGATAATAATTTTAAGTGAAGTTTCTTCTACGCTCTTTTTATTCTCAGGTTTTGCAGCATCTATTGCATCAACTGCTTTTGAAATCTCTGCCATAGCTTTTACTTTTGCTATCTCGACATCAGCAGTATTTTGTGCTATCTCTGTTATGGCATGGGTTTTTACAATTTGTGTAGAGATACTAGTTTGGGTAGTATTATCTTCATCTTGAGTTATATCTACATAGGAGACCATTTTATCTAATGCAACGAGTGCTTCTTTTCTTGCACTCTCTACATTATTTACGGCATCCGTTAAATAGTTAGAGAATAAATCTTGATTTGTTTTTGTTGGTGAAATAGGCTCAGAAAATAGAAGAGAGTTTCCTACTAAAGTAAGCAATATAAGTTTTTTCATACTAATCCTTTAAAAGATTATAGTTTAAGTATCTATAAAAGTTATAGTTATTTATGATTTTTTGTAAAATATAATGATTTCAGTAGGAAATGTTTCCCTTATCTCTAAATAGAAAAGGGAAATGTTTATATAAAATTATTTTGTTGTTTTTGAAAGTTGATTAAAAAGGTCTTCTAATGAAGATTCTGGAAGCATACCTGCTTGTACAAACTGAACATCACCTTTGGTATCTAAAGCGACTAGAAAAGGAATACTCCCTTTCCATTGAGCTCTTTGTTGAATATAGTTTACTAGGTTGGATGTTTTTTCTTCAGAAGCAACAATATAGTTCATTTTTTTTGCTTTTGCAAAGGCAGCTGTTTGAGCATGGTTGTAACCTTGTACTTCTATAGAAATAATGGCTAACTTATCTTTATGCTTATTTTGTAGGTTAATTAAATGTGGGATAGAGGCTAAACAAGGAGGACATTTATGTCCAAAAAATTCTAAAAATACTACTTTTCCTTCAAGTCCTTGAATTTTTAGACCTTGTTCTGTACCTGTAACATTGTAGGTTTTACCAGATACATCTGTCAACGCCATTTTTTCTAATGGTTTTTCTTTTGCATGTGTCGTAAGTGTGAGTGCTATAAATAGTAGTGATACTAATAATTTTGTCATATATGAGCCTTTTCATGTTTAAGTTTGCTAGATTATACACTATGAAGGTATAAAAATTGTGTAATTTTAAGTAAAGATTATTTCAAAGAGCATCAAAGGGAAAAAGGAGGAAAAATAATATCTAGCAATCGTCTCTTAAAAATAAAAGGGAGACAGAGACTTTTGCTTGATGCTCTTGTAATATGATTATAACAGCATAGGGTTAACTGAATACTAATAGAAGGTTAAGTTATATAAAAATGGATTTTGGAGAAAATTTAAAAGAGCATCATATTTTAAAAGGAGGGGGAGGGAAAAATAATATTAAAGATATATTTAGTAAATTATAGGGGGTAACTAATTATATTTCTATGCTGATGCTCTTATGGAAGTATTATATATGTCTAAGGTTAACTGAATACTAATAGAGGGTATAATCAAAATTAGAAATTAAAAAGTTAAGGATATTGTTGTGTTAAAAAAAGTTTTAGTATTGAGTTATTTTATCTCCTCTGCTTTATATTCAAACGTGAGTCTAGAAAAAAAGATAGGACAAATGCTTATGGTAGGTTTTCATGGTACTGCGGCACCTGCAAGTAGTCAAATTTGTAAAGATATCAAAAAGTATTATGTGGGTTCTGTGATACTTTTTGATTTTAATCCTGTAGATAAAACGAAGCCTAAAAATATTGCTACTAAAACACAACTTAAAAAACTTACTACACAACTGCAAGCATGCTCAAATGATGGTAAATTACTTATAGCTGTAGATCAAGAGGGTGGTAGGGTACAACGTTTAAAAAGCAAGTATGGCTTTTATGGTAAGTTTCCTAAAGCTTCTGATGTTATAAAAATGGATCAAAGCAAGATAAAATCAACCTATACCAAGATGAGTGCCGAACTCAAATCTGTGGGCATTAACTATGACTTGGCTCCGGTAGTGGACTTAGATATAAATATGAAAAATCATGTTATCCATGGTTTAGGGCGTTCTTTTGGTAAAGACCCAAAAATTGTAGCTAAATATGCCTCCACATTTATAGATGCTATGCACAGTCATGGCGTACTCACTTCCATTAAACATTTCCCAGGGCATGGCTCTTCAGTGGGGGATACACATAAAGGTTTTGTAGATGTAACAAACCTTTGGCAAGAAGTAGAACTTGAGCCTTACCATTTACTAAAAGACAAAGCAGATACGGTCATGGTTGCTCATGTGTTTAACAAAAAACTGGATGCTACATATCCTGCAAGTCTATCTTATGATACGATTACAAAAATGTTACGTTGGAAGCTTGGGTACCATGGTGTAGTCATTACAGATGACTTACAAATGGGTGCAATATCTAAAAAGTACGGTCTTAAAAACACACTCAAACTTGCTATCAATGCCGGAGATGACATCTTACTGATAGGAAATCAGTTAGACCCTAAAAAAGTGAAAAGTACGAAAGTATTGGTTGAGACTGTACAAGCTCTCGTTAAATCGGGAGAAGTAAAGGTAGAGAGTATAAACAAAGCCTATGCACGCATACAGAAGCTTAAAGAGAAACTTTAGTTTGGGACTGTAAAATAAACTGTGTAAATCCACCTCTCACCGTCTAATCACTTAG
>CAZXGY010000092.1:2800-5447 GCA_964640455.1 uncultured Sulfurovum sp. | reverse complement strand
GACTCTTTAATCTTTTTTTCCATAATTTCTCCTATGAAAATAATTTATCTTCATAATACTATGAAAAAAAAATTAAGTCAAATTATATAAGTACTTCATCCATCTCTTCAGGAATTTCAAGTCCCATAAGTTTTAGTACCGTAGGAGCTACATTATTTAATCCACATCCCTCTTTTACTTCACTTACACCTTCTGCCATAATGAAACACCATACTTCACCTACCGTATGATTAGTCAAGGTATGTCCCTCTTTATCTTTCATCTCTTCACAGTTACCATGGTCTGAAGTAAGTACTATATTGTAGCCCTCTTTTTTTGCTTTTTCTATGATAAGTCCTAGTTGGGTATCTACAGCATTTACCGCTTCACATGCTGCCTCATAGTTCCCTGTATGTCCTACCATATCTCCATTGGCAAAGTTCACTACTATAAAATCATACGCTTTATCCATCGCTGTACGCACAGCCTCACCTACCTCAGGTGCAGACATCTCTGGTTTCATATCGTAAGTCTTTACATCTGGACTTGGTATAAGTACACGACTCTCACCCACATAGGGTTCTTCTATCCCACCATTCATAAAAAATGTAACGTGTGCATATTTTTCTGTCTCTGCAGTGTGTAGTTGTCTAAGTCCTGCATTACTGATAACTTCAGCTAAAGTATTTCGAGGTGCAACTTTTGGAAAAAGTATAGGGTAAATAAAATTTGCATCATATTTTGTCATGGTTGCGATATGAAGAGAGATTTGTGTTCTTTTAAAACCATTAAAATCACTATTACCAAGTGCAGCTGTTATTTCACGTACTCTATCTGAACGGAAATTAGTAACAATGACTGCATCACCCTCTTGCATCCCATCATAACCATCAAATGCCACAGGTGCTATAAATTCATCTAACTCATTTTTAGCATAACTCTCCTCTACATACTGTTGAGGTTTTAGCATTATTTTTGGTTCTGCTTTTGCTATAGCATCATACCCTTTCTCTACACGCTCCCAACGGTTATCTCTATCCATCGTAAAGAAACGTCCACCTATAGTTGCAACAGTAATATCTTCATCACATATCGCTTCTATTTGAGAGACATAGGTATTGGCAGAACTTGGGCTGACATCTCTACCATCAGTGATAAGATGTAAAAAGACTTTTAACCCTCTACTTTTGGCTAATTTTGCTAATCCTATCGTATGTTCTATATGTGAATGTACTCCCCCATCAGAAAGTAATCCAATAAGATGTACTCTATTACTTTTTTCAAGTGTTTCACCCAATGCTTCATTTTTCTCTATGCTACCATCTTCAAGTGCCAAAGAGACTTTTACCAAGTCTTGATATAAGATACGTCCAGCCCCTAGTGTCATATGCCCTACTTCAGAGTTACCCATCTGTCCTTCAGGAAGACCTACAGAGAGACCATGTGTAGAGATGAGTGCTCTTGGTACATCTTTAAAAAGTATGTCATAGGTAGGTTTTGTAGCATCTTTAAAGGCATTACAAGTACTGTCAGGTTTACAACCAATGCCATCCGTAATAATCAAAATAGTTTTTTTATTCATTATTATCTCTTTTCGTGATATTTAATTGAAATAATAGTAAAATAAACTTTCTTAAACATAAAGGGAATTAGAATCAATGTTATATGAACTTTCGCAACTTTTAGGCATCAACCTTTTTGGATACATTTCTGTCCGTGCTGGTCTTGCTTTTATTGTTGCTTTTATCCTTACACTTATTATCATGCCAAAGTATCTTGCTTGGGCCATCTCCAAAAATGCAAACCAACCTATTAGTAAATATGTCCCAGCACACGAAGGCAAACGTCATACACCAACAATGGGTGGCGCTATCTTCCTTACTGCAACACTTTTTGCTACATTACTAACTGTAAATTTATCTAATCCTTATATCATCGGAGGCATCATTACCTTAGTTGGATTTGGACTAGTTGGACTCAAAGACGATTTAGGCAAAGTCCTCTCAGGAGACAACCTAGAAGGTCTTACACCAAAAGGTAAAATGTTTTTACAAGCTTTAGTAGCAACCTTAGCTACAGGGCTTCTTCTTTACTCTGGATTCCCTACAGACTTTTATGTACCCTTTCTTAAAACACCTCTATTTGATTTAGGTTATTTTGCTATTCCTTTTTGGATACTTATCTTCTTAGCCACTACCAATGCTGTAAATCTTACAGATGGACTTGATGGTTTAGCTACTGTACCTTCTGTTATAGCACTCTTTACTTTAGGTGTCATTGTCTATGTTACAGGACATGCCATCTTTTCCCAATACATTCTCGTACCTAACATTAAAGGTGTAGGAGAAGTCATGATACTCGCTGCTGCACTATCAGGTGGATTACTTGGTTTTCTATGGTACAACTGTTACCCTGCAGAAGTATTCATGGGAGATACAGGAAGTCTTGCTATTGGTGGTTTTTTAGCTTACCTAGCCATTTTAGGAAAAAGTGAAGTACTTCTCATCCTTATCGGTATTATATTTGTGATTGAAACAATCTCTGTTATATTACAGGTTGGAAGTTACAAGCTTCGTGGAGAACGTATCTTCCTCATGGCACCTATTCATCACCATTTCGAACTCAAAAAATGGGCAGAAAATAAAATCATCGTACGTTTTTGGATGAT
>CAZXGY010000092.1:0-2700 GCA_964640455.1 uncultured Sulfurovum sp. | reverse complement strand
TTTTCTATCTGGATATCTGGAACCAATGGTAAAACAACAACCACACAGATGCTCACACATCTTTTAGCACAAAAGGGTGCTGTAAGTGGTGGAAATATTGGTACACCTCTGGCTGAGTTAGATACAAATGCTTCTATTTGGGTACTTGAATCTAGTTCTTTTACTCTGCACCATACCCATATAGCATCACCAGATATCTACCTACTTTTACCTATTACACCAGATCATCTTGACTGGCATGGCACTGCCGATGTTTATGCTGCAGACAAACTTAAACCTCTACTTACCATGAAAGAGGGAGAACTGGCTCTCATCCCTAAAGGATTGAAAGTTCCAAAGACAAATGCCTATGTCGTAGAATATGATACTGATGCCTTTTTATGTGAATACTTTAATCTAGATATTTCTAAACTTCACTACAAAGGTGCTTTTTTACAAGATGCGCTTCTCTCTCTTGCCATCACTAAAGTACTTTTTGATGAAACTGACTATAGCTTACTCAATACTTTTAAACGAGATGCCCATAGACAAGAAGAGTTTTACGATGAGAAAAATAGGCTCTGGGTCAATGACTCAAAAGCAACAAACTTAGATGCCACGATACAAGCAGTAAAAGGATATGCCGATAAACATATCCATCTCATACTGGGAGGAGACGATAAAGGTGTAGACTTAACACCTCTTTTTGAAGAGATGAAAGTCCTTAATCTTACATTATACACTATAGGTGCAAATAGTGAAAAACTTTTACATCTATCTGAGCATTATAATATTGATATTATTGCATCAAATACACTAGAAAAAGCCGTAAAAAACATCTCAAATGTACTAGATGAAAAAAGTATTGCCCTCCTTTCTCCTGCGGCAGCAAGCTTTGACCAGTTCAAATCTTACAAACATAGAGGTGAAACTTTTATTGAAATAGTAAAAAATTTAAAAAAATAAAACTTTTTATTATTTCCTTGTAAATTTTTAAGTTTAAGCCGTTATAATTCTATCCACTTAAGCAAGACACCTTGTTTTTAAGTATGGCTCCATAGCTCAGTTGGTAGAGCAAAGGATTGAAAATCCTTGTGTCGGCGGTTCGATTCCGTCTGGCGCCACCATTTATTCTGATACTTTCATTTACTAAACTTAAAAAATCGTTTACTTTTCTTAAAACTTTAACCCATAATACAGCTTTTCATTACTATTTTATTCTTATCTAACCTTATCTAGTACCCGTAAATAGGCTATATCTAGACTAATATTAACCTCTCGTTAACTTTTTATTAATGATATTGACATTTATAAACAAAACATGATATAATTCCATGTATTCAAACAAAATTCAAGGAGATTACAATGAAAAAAACATTATTACTTTCAGTAGTAGCGTCAACAATGATTATGGCGGGTGGTAGCATTGCACCAGTTGAGCCAGTAGTAGAAGCACCAGTAGTAGAAGCATCTGGTTGGGATTTCTCAGGACAAGCAGTAGTTTATTACCAAACATCTGATAAATTTGGAACGGGTGACCTTTTTGCTCAAGAAAGTTCTAAAGCAGCAGCTGGTATCCAACTTGGAGCAGTAAACAAAGACCTTTTCGCTGGAATTGGTGCAGGATTTGAACTTTCTGGTCTTTCTTCAGTTGGTCTTGAGCAAGATGTAGTATCTGGTATGGTTCAGTCTATGTATGCTGGTGACCTTACAAGTGCAGGAATTACTCAAGCGTATTTAACATACGGAATTGGTAACACTTCTGTTAAAGTTGGTCGTCAACAACTTCCAAAAGCACTTTCTCCATTTGCTTTCTCTGAAGGTTGGAATGTATTTAAAAACACATTTGAAGCTGCATTAGTAGTAAACACTGATCTTCCAGACACAACATTAGTATATGCTTATGTTACAAGATCAAATGATATTTTTGAACTTGCTAAATGGTCTGAAATCAATCCAAATGGTGATGCAGTACATATGATAACTGCTCAAAATAAATCAATTGCTGGTTTAACTTTGACTGGTACTTACTACTTTGCTCCAGACTTTACAGATGCTGATGATCTTTCAGTAATCTGGGGAGATGCTAAATTTGCAGTTTCTGACTATTCTGTAGCACTTCAAGGTGGTACTATTTTAGCTGAGGATGCTCTTGGAGCAGGTTCTAAAGATACTGTTGCATTTGGTGCAAAAGTTGGTGCAACATTTGGTATGTTCGATACTTCATTAGCATACTCTTCTGTAGATGATGGTTCAGTACCTATCGCAAACTTAGGACATGGTGTTAAAACTCCACTTTACACACAAATGATTCTTAACCAATTAAAAATTAGTTCTGACAATGATACTATTGTTCTTAGAGCTGGTGTAAAAGCACTTGGTGGTAAATTTGGTGTAGCATACGACATGACAACTGATAATTCAGCTGCAGGTCAAGACTATGCAGAACTAGATCTTACTTACAAAACTAAAGTAGGTAACACAACACTATTTGCTGGTTACGTATACCGTGATAGCGATGCATTAGCTGATACTGATAACCTTGTACGTTTCTGGGCAAGATACAACTTCTAAGCCTTACGCTTACAAAGTTTATCAAACCTCTAGAGTTTAGGCTTTATGCCTAAGCTCTAACCTCTCTTTTTTTAAATCATTTACATTTTTTCAATCTTATACATTACACTTACATTTTGCTATAATGCTGCAAAAGTCTAAATAGAA
>CAZXGY010000091.1:0-5480 GCA_964640455.1 uncultured Sulfurovum sp. | reverse complement strand
TTTATAAATGTTTGTTAAATGTTCCATCTTTTTACCCATGTTGAGAAGAGTCATATCTGCTAGCGTCAGTGCCATCATTGCTTCACATACTACAGCACCTCTTATGGCAACGCAAGGGTCATGGCGACCTTTGAGGTTGCACTTTACCTCTTCATCGTGTGTGGTAATCGTATCTTGTTCTTGGAAGATGGAAGGTGTAGGTTTAAAGTGTGTTTTTACGATGATAGTGTCACCATTACTTATGCCACCCAGCATACCACCAGAGTGATTTGATTTGAAACCACCTAGGGTTAGCTCATCATTGTTTTGGCTTCCTTTAAGATGTGTAGAAGCTACACCATCCCCTATCTCTACAGCTTTGGCTGCATTGATGCCCATCATTGCTTCAGCGAGGATGGCATCTAGTTTGTAGTAGAGTGGTTCACCTAAACCAATGGGTACACCCGTAGCGGTAGTAAGAACTACACCACCTACTGAATCGTGTTTATCTTTAGCTGTTAAGATGGCTTGTTCTTGTGCTGCTTCAACTGCTGGGTCAAGAGCATAAAGTTTAGAGGTTCTTGCATGTGCAAAGTCTTGTACTGTACCTTTAATGCCATCCACTTCACAAAGACCTGACTGTATCTCAACGCCTAGTTCTTTGAGCATCAGTTTGGCTATGGCTCCACCTGCTACACGTGCAGCAGTCTCACGTGCTGAAGAGCGTCCACCACCACGGTAGTCGCGTAGCCCATATTTGTGAAAGTAAGTAAAGTCAGCGTGACCTGGACGGAAAAGGTCTTTGACATTGTCATAATCTTTAGACTTTTGGTTAGTATTGAAAATCACCATGGCTATAGGTGTACCCGTACTTAGACCTTCAAACGTACCAGAGAGTATTTCAAACTTGTCATCTTCTTTACGTCCAGTTTCGAGTTTAGATTTTCCTGGTTTTCTTCTGTCTAGTTCTGACTGTATGAACTCTTCATCTATCTTAAGTCCTGCGGGTACTCCATCGAGTATGCATCCAAGTGCTTTTCCATGTGACTCACCAAAGGTGGTAAGGGTTAGTTTTTTTCCAAAGGTATTCATTTTTTTAATTCCTTTAAAGCATCTTGTGCTGCTCTTTGTTGAGCCTCTTTTTTACTTTTACCTTTTGCTTTTGCAATGATTTTATCATCTAAGATAATAGCAATTTCAAACTCTTTTTTATGGTCAGGTCCAGAGGAACCTAACATCTCATAAATAGGTGTGACACCATGTGTCGCTTGTGTCAATTCTTGTAAAGCAGTTTTATAATCTTTAGAGAGTGAATCTAAGTCTATTTTAGGGTGACACTCTTCAAGTAGCTTGATAGAAATATCTTTTGCTACGTCAAGTCCAGCTTCAAGGTATATTGCACCGATAATGGCTTCAAAAGCATTAGAGAGTAGTGATGGTTTATTTCGTCCATTGTTGTTTTCTTCTGCAAGAGAAAGGAAGATATAACTTCCAAGTTTTAGTTCACGTGCTAAGAGTGTAAATCCAGACTCGTTGACAAGTGAAGCACGTATCTTTGACAAAATACCCTCATTTGATTTAGGAAATTTTGTAAAGAGGTACTCTCCTACGATGAGGTCTAGTACTGCATCTCCTAAAAACTCAAGCCGCTCATTATTGTAAGGCTTTTTGTCACTTTTATGTGTCAAAGCCTCAATAATCAATTGCTTATTTTTAAATGTATAGTTCAGTTTAGTTTCGAGTTGACTGTAATCGTTCATAAATATATTCTCCTATTTGTGTATTTTCCCTTCGACAAGCTCAGGGAACTCTTCTTTTATCAGGTGGCTGAGCTTGTCGAAGCCTTGATGCGTTCTGCTGCGTTGCGAGCCAGTTCATCGCAGCGTTCATTTTCGGGGTGTCCGTTATGTCCACGTACCCATGTGCCATGTACGTTATGGGGTTTAGCTGCTTCAAGGTAGGCTTCCCAGAGGTCTACATTTTTTACCTTTGCAAAGTTTTTACGTACCCACCCTGCTAGCCATTCATTGATGGCTTTTACCACATAGGAACTGTCTGAAATAACTTCAACAGTACAAGGCTCTTTGAGGAGTTTGAGTCCCTCTATGACACCTTGAAGTTCCATGCGGTTATTGGTGGTGTGTACTTCTGCTCCAGAGTACTCTTTACGTTTACCTTTAAACTCTAAGATACCCCCATAGCCACCAGGACCAGGGTTACCTAGGCTTGAGCCATCAGAGTAGAGAGTAATTTGTTTTTGGGCTTGATTTTGCAATTTTTTCCTCGACTTGAACCGAATTTATCGCCATACAATTTGGACAGCGTGTGAATGAAACAGGAAAACTCTGTTTACACTTTTTACATAGGTATGAAAAGAGTAAATCACCCTCTTCAAAACCACCTTTTCTAGCTGTGGCTAACATGTCTAATGAAAAGATGCCACTTTTTATCATAGGCTTTTGTAAATACCCTTTCGCATAGTAGAGGGTATGTAGCTTATCATTAGACGCGATTATATCTAAATCGAGTTGTGAATTTGGCAAAAACCAAAGGATATCGATAAGCTCTTTCATGCGTTCTGGGTCTATAATCTCCCATGCACTCTTTGTATCGAGTTGTAACAAGGCAGTTACAATTTGACGGTAGAGACTGGGTTGTTTTTGAAATATGGCTTTTATTTTTTCTATTTTTTCTTCCACTTCTATAGTTTTAGAAGTAATGAGTTGTGCGAAATCAAAAAAACGCTCCAAAGCAAGGGTATCTTCTCCTAATACTTTGAGAGGTTCTAAAATCTCTTTGGCTTTGTCGTAACGATGCATTGCTTCATACACAATACCTAGTTCGTAAAGTACTTGTACATTACGAGCGGTACGACGTAATATTTCAAGATAAATAGAACGAGAACGCTCTAAGAAACCTGCATGAAGGTAGGTATTTCCAAGACGTTCCATGAGTTCTATCTCGCCTGCTTCATGCTCTATGTGTTTGATGAGGTAGAGATAGATGTTGATGGCTTTATGGTATTCACCTGTATTTTCAAAGGCTTTGGCAAGAAGCGTAAGGGGTTTTAACATATTATTTTCAAAAGGCATCTCGGTTGTATCTAATGCACATTCAGATGAGTCAAACTTTTCTAAAAACTTAAGAAGATTCCCTTCTTCTCTTTGTTGTCTATAGAGTCCCCACCCATAGGTAACAAGTGCAATAATAAGTGCAATGACAATAATCAGTAAAATACTAAATAGTGGGTCATCGTAGGAGGGTAGTATGTATTCCAAAATTGTCCTTGTTGATTTTCTATTGTAGATTATATCTAATTAGATATAATGTTGAAATGATAGATAATGCCTCCATAGAATCCTTAAAAAACAGTATCGATATAATTGATGTAGTAGGTAGCTTTATAGAGTTACGTAAAGCGGGTGCAAACTATAAAGCAAACTGTCCTTTTCATGGGGAAAAAACACCTTCGTTTGTGGTAAGTCCAACAAAGCAAATATACCATTGTTTTGGATGTGGTGTTGGTGGAGACAGCATTAAGTTTGTGATGGAGTTAGAGAAACTCTCTTACCCTGAAGCCATAGAAAAATTGGCATCTATGAATAACTTTTCTCTTACGTACACCAAAGGAAGTTCAGACTACTCTGATGCCAAACGTGTGTTAGAAGCCATAGGGCAATGGTATGTAAAAAATCTCAATCAAAACACTACAGCAAAACAATACCTGATGGATAGAGGTATAAGCCAAGCCTCTATAGAACGTTTTGAGGTAGGGTATGTTCCTGCAGGACAACAGGTCATGCAGTTTTTAACCTCTGCATTGCTTCCTTTACCTAAAGCTGCAGAAGCAGGCATTATTGCTCAGAGTGAAAATGGGCAGGGGTATTATGCACGGTTGGTAGAGCGTATTACTTTTCCTATATATTCTGCTAGTGCTTCTATAGTAGGTTTTGGTGGGCGTACGATTACCAATCATCCTGCCAAGTACATTAACTCACCTCAGACAAAACTTTTTAACAAATCTCGTTTGCTTTATGGATACCATTTAGCCAAAGAGAGCATCTATAAAAATAAAAAAATTATTATATGTGAAGGTTATCTGGACGTTGTCATGTTCCACCAAGCAGGCTTTACAGAAGCAGTTGCAGGAATGGGTACAGCACTGACTACTGAACATTTACCGATGTTACGCAAGGGTGATCCTAAAGTCATTTTGGCATATGATGGAGACAAGGCAGGTGTGGCAGCAGCACTCAAAGCGGCACAGATGCTTTCTGTAGGTGGATTTGATGGAGGGGTGGTACTTTTCCCCGATGGACAAGACCCTGCAGACCTTATAGCCAAAGGGCAGAGTGAAGAAGTAGCGAAGTTACTTCGTGAAGCTAAACCACTCATCCCTTTTGTGTTAGAGAAGATAGTCTCACAGTATAACCTGCGTGACCCTAGAGCAAAAGAGGCAGGGTTTGGTGCTGTAAAGCTGTATATTGATACGTTGACACCTATTATTAAAGATGCGTATATACCTACTGCTGCGACATTGTTAGGGTTGTCACCTAGTTTTTTTGGTGCACAAGCACGACCTGAACGTGCAAGAGATAACTTTACACAAAAAAGAGATGATGTGGCACAGTTGAGCATCTTAAAAACATTGATTGAAAAACCTGCACTGATAGACAATGTGTTAGCTGTACTTGATGTCAATATGTTTGATCAGTATGCAGGACTTTTTTCTGCACTTATCAATGGTGAAAATGACAACTCTGGACTTGTCGGACTAAGCGTTGATGAGAGTTTTGAAATAATGGATGAAGAAGAACTTAATAGTGCACTACGTAATTTTCTTATAAAGCATTATGATATGAAGTTAAAAAGTGTAGCATCTTCACAACAAATACCTTTTGAAAAGAAGAGTTATCTCATTCGTAAGATACGAACAGATATAATACCAAGACTTAAAAAAGGTGAATTGGTCGCGTTTGACCCCTCACTATAAAACTTACAAGGAAATATAAAATGGCAACAGCATCAGCAAGACATATATTGGTAGCAGACGAAGCAGTTTGTAATGAACTCAAAGCAAAGATAAACGCAGGTGAAATTACTTTTGAGCAGGCAGCACAAGAGAACTCTACTTGTCCTTCAGGAGCAAGTGGTGGAGCATTGGGTACATTTGGTCAAGGTCAAATGGTTCCAGAGTTTGATAAAGTAGTATTTAACGATGAGGTAGGTGTGGTTCACGGACCCGTACAAACACAATTTGGTTACCACCTTTTAGAAATCACAGATCGTCAAGACTAAATACTAAGGCAGTCTTTCTGCCTTAGCTTCACTTGGGGAATTAGCTCAGCTGGGAGAGCGCTTCGCTGGCAGCGAAGAGGTCGACGGTTCGATCCCGTTATTCTCCACCATTTCCATTTCCATTTTCTTTTAAATCCAAGTAATATCGTGTATACTTAAGTATTCTAATTTAAGTGGGCTAAACATGAAAAATATACTTATAA
>CAZXGY010000090.1:0-5512 GCA_964640455.1 uncultured Sulfurovum sp. | reverse complement strand
TAACAGTGTCTCACCATACTCAGTAATGGTCGTACCTCCACCATCTTTTCCTCCCGTCTCTCTAGAGACTATAGGCTCAGGAGAAAGTGAGTTCATGGTATCTACCGCTTCCCATGCACTCTTATAGCTCATAGGTACAGCCTTAGCCGCTTTAGAGATAGAGCCATGCTCTTTAATGGCATGCAGTAGTACAATACGTTTTTCTAAGAGAAAAGGTTTACCTAACATTTCAAAAGTAAGTGCCGAAGAGATTTCCAAAACAATGCCTTATGTACTAAAGTATATAACGGATTTATTCTAGCATTGTATACCTTAAGATATAACGATAATATTATTCTTCATATCACTCTCTAAGACTTTAGTACAAAAGTGTATAATACCCTTCACAAAATAGCTACTATCCAAAGGTCTTACATGTCTTTAAAAATGTTAAATTTATTCGTTTTGAAATTTATCTTTTTTAGTTTATCCATCTTACTACTGACAAAAGCTATTATTTTTTTTAGTTTTGGTAATAATTTACATTTAAATAAAGAACTTTTCAATGCCTTTTGGATTGGATTTAGGTTTGATTTAAAACTCATTGCAACGATTGTACTACTCTT
Source organism: uncultured Sulfurovum sp. (assembly GCA_964640455.1). Taxonomy (GTDB): domain Bacteria; phylum Campylobacterota; class Campylobacteria; order Campylobacterales; family Sulfurovaceae; genus Sulfurovum. Next base: position 4,907 of record CAZXGY010000090.1, on the reverse strand, counting down.
TGCCTATCTCCCCTATCTTTTAACTTTGAAAAAACTTCCCTATACATTTGTAAACATCACACTATCCATTGTATTAGTCATTATCAGTACGCTTAGCTTCATTAATTTTGGATATTATAAATTTTTCGGAAGTGAATTTAACTCACTCTTTTTTGGCATCATTAATGATGGAACAAAAGAAGTTTTATTAAGTATATTTTTGGATAAAAGTTTACTATTTTTAACCTTTGTAGCTTTGGTTATTGTTAGTTTCATCATCTATTTATGGCAAAAAACTAAACTAAAGAATCAAGTCAATAAAAAAAGCTCTTATACTTTACTTTTTATGATTATTTTAATCAATATTGCTTTTGCCAGGGGAAGTTTTGGTACTTTTCCACTTAGTAAAAAAACCATAAACAATGTAGATAATAGTTTTCTATCTAATGCTTTATTGAATCCTATTTGGCAACTCTATTATGCCTACAGTGATTTAAAACTAAACCAATTGACAAGCTCAAAAAAAGTTTTAAAAAAACATAAAATACAAAACTATCAATCATTATTAACCTCTGCTGGTTTTACAAAAGACAATCCTTTAAAAATGACTACAGCAAAAGATACATTTTTGGAAGAGAACAAACCTCATGTTATTTTTGTTTTAATGGAGAGTTGGTCTTCACATATTGCTATTTTTGATAAAAAAGAAAATAATGTACTAGGAGAATTTGCAAAACATTCAAAAGAAGACTATTTCTTTTTAAATTTTTTCTCAAATGCTTATGGAACTAATCCAACAATCGAAGAGCTTTTACTCAATAGTCCCATAAAAGACTTATCTCAATCCAAAGGAAAAAACACACCATTTTCACTATTTTCTTTGTTACCGTATAAAAGCAAGGGTTATAAAACCACCTTTTTAAGTGGTGGTAGCAGTAACTGGAGAAACCACAATAAATTTTGGAAAGTACAAGGTTTTAATAATTATATTGGAAGAGCCTCAATAGAAAAATATTTTAATACCACATGCGATAACACATGGGGTGTCTATGACGAACTTTTATTTGACTATTTAAAGCAAGAGATATTAGAAAAGAACAATGACCCACAATTTACTTTTCTCTTAACAACAAATAACCACCCGCCCATTGAACTTCCCAAAAACTTTAAAATGCCTAAGATTAATTTAAATTATTACAGTTTAAAAAATAGTGACAATGAGAAAAAAGTAAGACTGAGTGCCTATCACTATCAAACAGATGCTTTGGGTAAATTTTTAACTTGGCTAAAAAAATCAAAATATAAAGACAACACCATTGTTGTTGCAACAGGTGACCATATTATAAAAGGGTTTAAAGAGTATAAAAGCCCTAAAGAGTTGTTTTATAAATATGCTGTTCCTCTCTATTTTTATATACCAAAAAAATATGATAAGTTTAAAAATATAGATGTAAAAAAAATGGTAGGTTCACATAATGATATTTTTCCAACACTATATAATTTAACATTATCAAATGCGTCTTACTATAACTTTGGAACTTCTATTATGAAAAAAAATCACAATATGTTTGGATGGAATGAACAAGGTAAATACATTTTTAAAGAAGGTGTGGCAAATAAAACATCTCAGCTATTTAACTGGGATCAAAACCTTACCTTAAAACTTAAACCTAAACAACTTAGTAACACGCAAATAAATAAAATAAATGAGCTGAAGTATAAAAATATTCTTATAGAGTATCTTTTAAATCAAGAGTATGAAGGATCTTCAAGATAGCTATTCACTCATTTTCACTCTAGCAAACAAACCTACCGTACTGGTATACCCTACTTCTGTAAACTTCAACTCTCCACTTGCATCATAGATGAATGTTGTCGGATAGGCTTCTATATTAAACTGCTTTGCTAACACGCCATCCCTATCATTTACTACCCTAAAACTCAAATCTTTCTCAATCATAAAGGCTTTTAACTTTTCATTATCTCCAGAGTTTACGGCGATAGTAAGTACTTCGTATTCGTGTGATACAGTTTCTATATTTGATATTTCTAGTTTACACGTGGGACACCATGTTGCCCAAAAGTGAATAACCAAAGGCTTACCCTCTTTAGGACTATAGTTACTCCCATCCAAAAGTGTTATTTCAAGCTGTGGTAACCGTGTAGACGCTAGTTCTGGCTTTAAAAAGTAACTTATTATATTTGAAAATATGAATAAGAGCACTGCCCCTTTCACTAACTCTTTAATGATTGATTTTATATTCCACTTCACTATACTTTCAACCTTTTTAATAACTGTTCCAATTGCATAATATACGAACCACCATAAAGTGCCACATGTACCAACAATGGATAAATTTGATATAGAGGTACTTTTACTTCATAAAAATCTTCACTCAAAGAATGTACCTCTTGATAACTTTCAAAGAAGGTATCTCCAAAGGTATCAAACATCTTTATATACGCCAAGTCCATCTCCTTATCTCCAAAAGAGAGTGCAGGATCAATAAGCGTAGCACCATTCATATTAAATAGTATGTTACCACTCCACAAGTCTCCGTGTAAAAGTGACGGGATGATAGTAGCCATGTCTATACGCTTATATAACTCTCGACAAAGTAACTCTAAACGTTCTACTACTCCTTTAGAGATATACCCTTTATCATAACAAATCCTAGCCATAGGCAGTATACGCATCTGCCCTAAAAAGAGTGTCCAGTTATATTGGGTTTGTTCATTTTTTTGTGTAAAAGAAGCTATGGTTGTATCATAGTAGTAACCATACATTCTACTCTCATTTGTCACTGCATGTAAGTCACTTAAAACTTTTGCAGCAGCTATCTCTTCTGTACATTTCGCCAGCTTCGTACTCTCTATATACGCCATAAGAAGATGCGTTTCAGAGACATCATAGACGCTGGGTACTAGTATATTATATTTATTAATATCTTCAAGCATATTAGCTTCTATTTGAAGGCTACTCGATGCTTCTGAAGTTTTGAGTATATAGTGGTTATCAGGTGTCTTTACCTTGTAGATATCACCTATTTGCCCTTTTTCAAAGAAATCTATAGAGAGTATCTCACTCTCAAGTAGTGTTTGTAGTTTGGCTTTCAAATCAAATTACCTAATGCAGGGTGTTGTACCCTCACAATACCCTACATAAACATTACCCAATATCTAACCCATCCCAAAACTCATCATAATCCAAATTGGTCATAGAGGCATCCTCATCTATGCCTTTTTCCATAAGTTTTTTCTGCTCATTTTCATAGTATAACTCTAATGCTTCTTCTATGATGACATTCACATCTTTATTCAATAATTCTGAAAATCCTAGTAGGTCATCAATGGTGCTTTGTTTAAAGTTTATATTAATTGTATCTTTCATACGGGTATTTTAACATATAAAGCGAAATGAAGATAGACTTTCATATGGAACTTACAGATAAAAACTATACAACAATCATAAAAAACAATGAAGCACCTGTCTTTATAGACTTCTACTCACCTACTTGTGGACCTTGTCAGGTACTTACACAACTCATAGATACTCGTCTTGAAGCTTATGGAGAGGAAAATGGCATTAAAGTAGTCAAGTGTGATATTAGCCGTAACCAAAAGCTTGCAGAGGCATTTAAGGTACGTTCTGTGCCATTTACTATAGCTATCATGCCCGATGAAAAGCTTAAGTACCCAGAGTTGGGACTTAAAGATGAAGCTTATTACTTTAATACTATAGATAAACTTTCGGGAAAAGGCTCATTTTTCTCACGACTCTTCAGTTAAACCCTTAGGTTTTGGTACCTGAGCCAAAATAATATCAATGATCTCATCATTGGTTCTATTATTCATCAGTGCATGTTCACTGATGACAAGACGGTGACGAAAGACATCATGTATGATGGCATGTATATCTTCTAACTCAACCTCTTTTTTACCCTTCATCCACGCATGTGCCTTGGCACATTGATTGATTGCCAGTGATCCTCTAGGGCTTATACCTAAGTCTATCATGACACCAAGCTGTCTGCTGTAGCGTACAGGGTAACGTGTTGCAAAGACAAGTTCTATCATGTACCGTCCCATCTCATCACTCACTTTAATGTCTGCTACTTCGTCACGTGCCGCAAAGATAAGTGACTGTGGAATCTTCTCTTGTATTACTTTCTCATGGCGTTTTTCATCAAGTATCATTTTGACCATTTTAAACTCAGATTCCATGTCAACATAGTCTATACGTATGTGCATTAAAAAACGGTCTTTTTGTGCTTCAGAAAGAGGGAAAGTCCCCTCTTGTTCTATGGGGTTTTGTGTTGCCATCACTACAAAAAGTTCTGGGAGCTTATGTGTCTCACCCGCTAGTGTTACTTGCTTCTCTTCCATTGCTTCAAGCATGGCTGACTGCACCTTTGCTGGGGCTCTATTGACCTCATCTGCTAAAATAATATTTCCAAATATGGAACCCTCGTGAAACTTATATTCTGTCTTACCATCATCAGTATATTTACGCTCTTCACCCATTACATCTGAAGGTTTCAAGTCAGGGGTAAACTGTATACGAGAAAAGATAGACTCTATCTCGTCTGCCATAGAGTGAACTACCCTTGTCTTAGCAAGTCCTGGTAACCCTTCTATAAGCATATTACCATCTGCTAAGAGTCCCATAATCAACCTTGAAACAATATGTTTCTGTCCTATGGTCGATTCATTCATCTTGCGTTGTAATTGTGCTATAGCTTCTCTAGCTGTCATACATACTCCTTATTTTTTTAGTGTACAATAATGTCTATAAATATGCTTTGATTTTTATCAAAGATTTGTGCATTACACACAGATACAACACAACAACTATATAATACATACAAGCTATAAAAAACCATCCTATAAAGAACAGCTTAAACCAATAGCTGTTTTTTGAGACAGAG
>CAZXGY010000089.1:0-5648 GCA_964640455.1 uncultured Sulfurovum sp. | reverse complement strand
CACCATCTACACGAGGTTTTTCTATACGAGGTTCATCATGTATACTTTTATTGAGCAGTGTACAAAGTGCTCCATTACCTACAGGATGTTCATTATCACCTTTAATACTAGCAAATCCCTCTTCTACTACTATTTTACATGCATCATAACAGTCTAATGCACAGGCTGTGGTTTTACTACGATTTGGCATTTACTACCTCACTGCACTGTGTTTTAACACTTGTCATTATTTAATCTCTACTTTCATCAGTTTAGAAAATGACCCTTTAGGTGCAGGGATGTATATTTCTGCTCTATAAGAAGAGATAAATTTTTCATCAGCTACTTTCCAAACTTTATCTACTTTGTAGTCTGTTTTTTTACCATCTAAATAAACAATTTTTTGTTCTATGTCTTCTTGTTCATCTGCTTCTAAAAAAAGTACTAACTTAGCACGACTTGCATCCATCACTTGTGCTAAAGCTGAACCAGGAGCAACGAAGTCACCTTTACGTACCATCAACTTATACAAGTACTTATTATCAAGTACCAATGACTTTTTACGTACACTATCTTCCAGTTGTGCAATTTTATAGTTCACATCTAGTATCTGTTTTTCAAGATTGACTATCTTTTCTTTTGTAGCCAAATATTGTGTTTTAGCAGAAGTAAAAGAGCTATAGGCATTATCTTTTTGTGCTTTTGAAGCGGTTGAGAGTTTATTAATACGATTATAATAACCCTCTTGACGTTTCACAGTATCACTCAATGCTGTTGCTATATCTTGATTGATTTTAAGCATCTCTTGTAGCAGTTGTACACTCTTTTTTGAAGCTTGTAGATTGACTTTATCTAGATTATCATCCAAGTGTATAACACTTTTTCCATCAACCAGTGTCCCTTCTAAACTCAAATCAACATGGACTACCAATGCATTCACAGAAGATTTCATCATAATAGTTTCAAAAGGCTCCACTTTTGCATAATGTACTTTTGCAAAGATAAATAATGGAGATAATAGTAATAATAATATTTTCATACTTGTTTCTTTTTTGATTGATTATAGCGAAATGGGGTTAATATTGAGAAAAAGGTGCAATGTAAGCCGGGTTTTGTCGTGGATAGTTATTTATCTAGGCGTATTGTTACCAATACGCTCGAGCGAAGTATGTTTTGCTGAGTGAACAGCTTACAAAGCTTATACCATATACTTCTTGCTGCGGGAAGGGTTTACCTAGCTAGCTATGTTACCATAACTACTGGTGGGCTCTTACCCCACCGTTTCACCTATTACCACATAGTGGCAGTCTATTCTCTGTTGCACTTGCCCTCAAATTACTCTGGCCATCTGTTAGATGGAGCCCTGCTCTGTATGCAGCCCGGACTTTCCTCTCGTAGCATGATGCTACCAGCAACTACCTATTGCACCTTATTCGGATTATATCACAATTTTATCTTATTTAGCTACACTTCAACTATGAAAAATTTAGAAAAAGATAAACTTCAATCTCTATTAGATATTATGGGTTCAAACCCTTCTTTACAAATAGCTCATTTTACACAAGAAAGTAATTTATTAACTCAAATGCTATACGAATACTGCAACAAAAGAGATTACTTATATCAAATAAACTGTACTGACTTGACATTTTATGAAGAGATGAGTAATAAATTTAAAGATGAAAAAAAGGTTCAAATCAGAAATTTTTCACTTGACCGTAAATCGTATATGATGCAAGGTAAGCAATATGATTTTCTTTTTGTCTCTACACCTATTACAGAAAATATAAAAAGTGACTTTTTAAAAAGAGCACATAATATTATTTGTAATGCAGGGAATATTATTATTTTCATTGATAAAGAAAATAAGGAAGAGTGTTATGATTGGACAAAACTACTTGAAGAGCATAACTATGTAGCAACAAATACTATCAGTAATTTATGTAAACATTATAGTATTATCATTTCTAAAAAAATGCATGGTTGGGGAAGTATCTAACCATGCATTATAGATTACTCACATTGAGTAACAATAGCCGCAACTAAGTCAATAAACACAGATGCCGTTCTATCATCTATATCTTCATCTATAATAAGTGTAGATATTTGTCTCTCATGTTCATCTGCTAGATCTCTATCTTCTAACATTTTTTCTGCTACTGCAAGTCTTCTGAAAACTTTTTCAAGCTCTAATTCTACAATATTTTGATTAGCTGTTTTAGCTATCTCAAAATAACTTGACTGAGGTGTTCTCCCCCAAAAGTCTGTTCTAGAATCTTCATATTCTTCTTCATCTTCTATAAAACTACTCATACTATATCCTGTGTTAAATTTTTCTCATTATAACCAAAGAATATGGTAAAAAGCATAGGTAAAAGCAATAAAAAGTATTTTTATTAGATATGTAACAAAAGAGAGATTATTAAAAGTTAATAATAAAATAGAGATTTATTTTTTAATTTAAAGTGTATGAAAATAATACAGAAAGAGTATACATCAGTGCACCCCATTTACGCTTTAGCAACAGGGGTATCGGCATTTAGTGCCAGACATGACTGAGTAACTCTTTCAGAAATACTACATTGAGTCTAATGCGTATTTTTTTCCTAGTTCATAAGCTACTTTATTCACTTCATGTACCTTATCAGGTACTTTAGAAAGCATAGTATCAACAAGTAGTTTCTCATCAAGTGCTTTAGTATATGTATTAGCAATAGCAAGTGCAACTACTGATTGAGTAATTACATTTCCTACTTCTTCTTTAGCAATAGTAATGATGGCAATCTCAATGATATTCCATTTTTTTCTATCTTCATCTGTTGGATGTACAAGGTTTGGTTCAATTACAATTGTTCCACCTTCACGTACTCCACCTTTAAATTGCTGATAACTTACATCAGCAACAGAAAGCATAAAGTCAATTTCACCATCAATCGCATATGGATAGAAAATTTCTTTATCATCAAGCTGGATATCAACAACTGTTGCTCCACCACGTACTTGCGACGTATAAGTAGCAGTCTTGATACCAAAACCACCTTCTTTAATCTTTGCGGCTGCAAAAATCTCACCAGCAAGAAGAACACCTTGACCACCAACACCAGTAAATCTCATTACAATTTTACTCATCGTTCTTCTCCTTATATTTTTTTCTTAAAGTCATCTTGGGTGATTTTTGATCTTTCACCTTGGTGTACTTTAATAATTTCTGCATACATATCACAATACTCATCTGCCTCTGTATCTTGTTTTAAGATACCTGTAGGAAGTAAGTTAAGTTGTTCTTCTGCTGTCATTGCATCATATTTCTTTTTAGAAACAGTGATAGAATCAATCCAATCAAGGTTAGCCATGGCAGAGTTCATTTTATTCTTTCTACCAAGGTTAATATGACAGTTAGAAAGTGCTTCAACATAAGAGAACCCTCTATGCTCAAGTGCTTGAACAAATAATTTCTCAAGTTTCTTAGGTGCTGTTACATTTTCTCTACCTACAAATGAAGCTCCTGCTGCAGTTGCAAGTTCACAACCATCAAAAGTTGGGTCAATATTACCCGCTTTTTGAGAAACTGTCCACATACCTTTTGGTGTTGTAGGAGATGTTTGAGAATTCGTTAAACCATAAATAAAGTTTTGAATAATAATCATTGTGATGTCAATGTTTCTTCTACAACCATGAATTGTGTGGTTACCACCAATTGCAAGAGCATCACCATCACCAGCAACACATACAACATGCTTCTCTGGGTTAGCTAGTTTAATACCTGTAGCAAATGCAATCGTTCTACCATGTGTAGTATGCACTGTATTGAAGTCTACATAAGAAGAAAATCTTCCTGAACAACCAATACCAGAAACCACACACACATCATCTTTTTCCCATCCAAGTTTAGTCACTGCACGGATAAATGCTTTTAATATAACACCATCACCACATCCCCAACACCATAGTGTTGGCATCTTTTCAAGTCTTAAATAGTTATCATAATTAAATGCCATATTATAGCTCCTTCACTTTTTGAATAATATCATTAGGTGAGAACGGACGACCATTTGTTTTTGTTAACTTATGAATATCCAATCTTCCCATACTTCTTTGTACTTCTTCAAGGTATTGACCTTGGTTAAGCTCTACAGAAAGCACTGTATCAAACTTTTTACCTAATTCGTTCATTCTTTTTTCTGGAGATGGCCATAAAGTAATTGGTCTAAACATACCTACTTTAACACCTTCTGCTCTAAGAGAATTTACTGCCTCTTTAATAGCCAATGAAGCTGAACCATAACCAACAATAAGAATATCTGCATCATCAAGCATATACTCTTCATTACTTTCAATTTCATCTGTATATTTTTCAACTTTTTGGAAAAGTCTATCAATCAGTTTTCTACATGTTTCAATCTCTTCTGTTGGGAAGCCCATTGCATCATGGTGAAGTCCTGTATAATGATATCTATATCCTGTATACATTGGATTCAATACTGCTGGTTCATCTTGTTTTACACCATATGGTCTATAATCTTCTGGAGCACCATCAAATGTTTTTCTAGGAACAATTCCTGCTTTTACTGCTTCTGCTGTTGGTATTTCAGCTTTTGCATGCATATGTCCAATTGTTTCATCAAGAAGAACAAATACTGGTTGCATAAATCTATCTGCAAGGTTAAATGCTCTTACAGTCTCAGTATAACACTCTGCTAAATTACCAGCACATAGTGTGATTGATTTATAATCTCCATGTGATGGGTTTTTTGCTTGAGCAACATCCCCTTGAGATACACGTGTTGGAAGACCTGTTGATGGTCCTCCTCTCATAACATTGATAACAACCAATGGAACTTCACACATTTGTGCAAGTCCAAGGTTTTCTGCTTTCAATGAAATACCAGGTCCTGATGTAGCTGTAAGTGTTCTTACACCTGCCATACCTGCACCAATTGCTGCTGCAACTCCTGCAATCTCATCTTCCATTTGAATCGCTGTCCCACCAATTTTTGGTAAAAGGTCAGAAATTGTGTGCATTACTTCACTAGATGGTGTTAATGGATATCCTCCAAAAAACATACATCCAGCATCTACCGATGCTCTTGCTGCTAAGTCATTACCACTTGAAATTACTTCTCTTGTTGACATTAGTTAGCCTCCTTATAATCTGTAGGCATTCTATACCCATTGCTTGCAATTGCTTCTTGTCTTGCTTTAGACGTATCTGTAAGCTTTGCAAATTTAAACTCTTTTTTCTCTGCTACATAGATAGCAAAATCTGGACATGCGAGTTCACACTCATTACATCCAATACATGCATCAGGTGCGATTACACTAATCATTGCCCCTAATGTCGAAGTTGGTTCCTGTTGCATAGAAAGTACACCTGCTGGACAGGCATCTACACAAATATCACATGCCTTACATCTAGCTGTATCTACCCATACTGGAGTATTAGCTGGAGCTGTCATAACTGTTGACATTGGTTCCCCTTTTATTTAATATAATTACGTGAGATTTACTATTCACTAGGATTAGAATAGCTTAGTTTTAGTAAAGTAGGTATGAATAAGATAGAATTATTGTTACTATAAGTAGTGATTGTTACCATATGAAGCAAGAATTTCATACAATAAATGAGAGTTTTTTACTTTACTTTTAGAATCGTTTAAATGTTTATTTAG
>CAZXGY010000088.1:0-5655 GCA_964640455.1 uncultured Sulfurovum sp. | reverse complement strand
AACTTGGAGAAGTTGTTCTTGAAGCAGATGGAAATATTATTAAACTTCCAAATATCTCTGCATCTATTGGTCAACTTAAAGATTGTATTGCTGAGCTTCAAGGTCAAGGTCACGATATCCCAAATTTCCCTGAAAATCCAGCTAATGCTGAAGAAGAAGCAATTAGAGCAAAATACAACACTTGTCTAGGTTCAGCAGTTAACCCAGTACTTAGAGAAGGAAACTCAGACAGAAGAGCAGCAAAAGCTGTTAAGAAATTTGCACAAAATAACCCACATAGACTAAAAGCATTTCCAGAAAATGCAAAATCATATGTTGCACACATGGCAGGTGATGGAGATTTCCAAGGAAATGAAAAATCAGTGACTATGACTAAAGCACAAAAAGTGACTATTGCTTTAAATAGTAAAGAATTAGCAACAATTGATGCTATGGATAAAGAAGTTTTAGATGGTACATTTATGTCTGTTGCAAAACTTAAAACATTCATTGCTAAGACTATTGAAGATGCAAAAGCAAATAATGTTTTATGGTCAATCCACCTTAAAGCTACAATGATGAAAATCTCTGACCCTATTATGTTTGGTCATGCGTTTACAGTATTTTTTCAAGATGTATTTACAAAATATGCTGATACATTTGCAGAACTTAACATCAAACCAAACCAAGGTATGTCTGACTTAGAGAATAAAATTGCTGGTCATGCACTAGAAGCTGAAATTAAAGCAGCATTCCAAGCTGTTGTTGAGTCTGATAACCCAGAAATCGCAATGGTTGACTATGATAAAGGGACAACGAACTTCAACGCATCTAACGATGTAATTATTGATGCTTCTATGCCTGTAGTTGTACGTGAAGGTGGTAAACAGTGGAACAGAAATGGTGACGCAGTTGAATGTGTTGCTGTTATCCCTGATTCTACTTACGGTATGTTCCACGAAGAGATGGTAGCTGACTGTGTGAAGAACGGTCAATACGATGTAACAACTATGGGTTCAATGGCTAACGTTGGTCTTATGGCACAAAAAGCAGAAGAGTATGGTTCTCACCCAACTACATTTGAACTGGCTGAAGCTGGAACTGTTACAGTAACTGCTGAAGATGGTACAGAGTTAATGTCATTCGAGTGTGAAGCTGGTGATATTTGGAGAATGTCTAGAGCTAAAGACATTCCTATCAAAGACTGGGTAAGACTAGCAGTAGAGCGTGGTAAAATTGAAAAAGTACCTGTTATCTTCTGGTTAGATGAAAACAGAGCACATGATGCTGAAATGATTAAAAAAGCAAAAACTTACCTTGCTGACTTAAACACAGATGGTCTTGATATTCAATTTATGAATGTTACGGAGGCTACTAGATTTACAAATGCTAGAGTAAGAAAAGGTGAAAATACTATTGCTGTTACAGGTAACGTTCTTAGAGATCACCTTACAGATATGTACCCAATCTTAGAGCTTGGAACATCTGCTAAAATGCTTTCTATCGTTCCTTTACTTGCAGGTGGTGGTCTTTACGAAACTGGTGCTGGTGGATCTGCTCCAAAACACGTTGACCAATTTTTAGCAGAGGGTCACTTAAGATGGGATTCACTAGGTGAGTTTTTGGCACTTGCTGAGTCATTAAGATTTATCGGTAACAAACACAACGATGAAAAACTTGCTGCTCTTACAGCTGCACTTGATGTTGCAAACGATGGTTACCTTGATAATAACAAAGCACCTTCAAGAAAATGTTGTGAGCCGGACAATAAAGCATCTCACTTCTTTGTAGCTCAATACTGGGCAGATGCATTGGCTAAGGGAGCAAACGCTGAACTAGCTGCTAAGTTTGCACCTGTTGCTGCTGAACTTAAAGAGAAAGAAGACACTATTATTGCTGAACTTCTTGCAGTTGAAGGTAAAGCACAAGATATTGGTGGTTACTTTAACCCAGATGATGCAAAAGCTGAAGCTGCGATGAGACCATCTGCTACACTTAATGCGATTATTGATGCTATCTAAGTAGTAATCATACTTCTTTGTGGTGGGTAGGAATACCCACCCTATAAAAAATAACTATTCACACTAACATAGGGTTGATGTAAATCTCAACTGTCGCAAAGCATAATTGATAACAAACATTATGATTTATGTTTTGCTTTGAGATCCCCTATAGTTCTCACTTAAAGGAAAAGAATGAACAAAGGTAAAAAAGTATCGATTATCGGTGCAGGAAACGTTGGAGCAACAGTAGCATATTCACTTGCTATGAAAGGTGTATGTCACGAGATAGTTCTACGTGATAGAAATATTGAGATAGCTAAAGGTAAAGCTTTAGATATGTCACAAGCAGCAAATGCAGCACGTATGCATACTTTGGTTTCAGTTGCAGAAGAAGCCTCTGATATGGCTGGTTCTGATGTGGTTGTGATTACAGCAGGGTCTCCAAGACTCCCTGGTATGAGTAGAGATGATTTACTTATGATTAATGCAGAGATTACAAAAGAAGTGGTTGCAGATGTAAAAGAACATGCTCCAGATGCTATTATCATTATGGTTTCTAACCCTCTTGATGTCATGACTTATGTAGCACTTAAAGCTTCTGGTTTCCCTAAAGAGAGAGTCATTGGTATGGCTGGTATTTTAGACTCAGCGAGAATGGCACACTTTATCCATGAAAAAATTGGTTATGGTGCAGGACAAATTAGAGCTTCTGTGATGGGTGGACATGGTGATGATATGGTACCACTTCCTAAGTTCTCAACAGTTGCGGGTGTACCTCTTACTGATGTACTTGATGAAGAAGAGATTTTAGAAATTGTTGAGCGTACTAAAGGTGGTGGAGCAGAAATCGTTGGTTACTTAAAAACGGGTTCAGCATACTATGCACCTGCAAAATCTACAGCGATTATGGTAGAAGCAATCTTAAAAGATACAAAACAGATTCACCCTTGTGCAGTACTTCTTGATGGACACTATGGACACTCTGATGTTGTCTCTGGTGTACCGGTAGCATTGGGTGCAAATGGTGTAGAAAAACTTTTTGAAATGACTTTAAGTGAAAACCAAAAGAGAAAATTTGCAAGAAGTGTTGAGTCTGTAAGAGGTATGATTAACGTACTTAAAGAAAAAAACTTCTTCGATTAATAGAACGCATTGTGAGCAAAGCTCAAAATACTACGCTGCCGCTGAGTCTTCTTCAGCAGAAAGCTCAAGCGACTTGTCGCTTTTTATAAAAGGATGATACGATGGAATTTAGAATAGAAAAAGACACAATGGGAGAGATGAAAGTCCCTGCCGATAAATATTGGGCAGCACAAACGCAAAGATCAATTCATAACTTTGAAATAGGTAATGAAAAAATGCCTTTAGAAGTTGTCTATGGTTTTGCTAACTTGAAAAAAGCTTGTGCTTTAGTCAACCAAGAGTTAGGACGTCTTGATGATGAAAAGACGGCTGCTATTTCTAAGGCATGTGAAACTGTACTCTCTGGTGAGTTAGATGATAACTTTCCACTGGTAGTATGGCAAACAGGTTCAGGTACGCAGTCAAACATGAACATGAATGAAGTCGTGGCTAACAAAGCAACAGAAATTCTTGGTGGAGACTTCACAAAAGAGAACCTTGTTCATCCAAATGATGATGTAAATAAGGGACAAAGTTCAAACGATACCTACCCAACAGGTATGCGTATCGCTGAAGTTGTAGCAGTTATGGATAACCTTATCCCTGCACTAAATCAACTAAAGTCTACACTAGATACAAAAGCAAAAGCATTCTCAGATGTAGTGAAAATAGGTAGAACACACTTACAAGATGCAACACCACTTACGTTAGGGCAAGAGCTTTCTGGGTATGTTGCGATGTTAGAAACTAACCTCAAACAACTAAACGATGCACTTGTATACTGTAGAGAGCTTGCTATTGGTGGAACGGCTGTAGGAACGGGACTTAACTCTCACCCAGAGTTTTCTCAAAGAGTAGCCGCACAACTTAACAGCTTTATGGGTAAAGATTATGGATTTGTTTCTCAGCCAAATAAATTCCATGCACTGACAGGTCATGATGCAGAAGTGGTACTCTCTGGAGCACTTAAAGCACTTGCCGCCAACCTTATGAAAATAGCTAATGATGTAAGATGGTTAGCATCAGGTCCTAGATGTGGACTAGGGGAGATAGAGATTCCTGCAAATGAGCCAGGTTCATCTATCATGCCAGGTAAAGTAAACCCTACACAAGCAGAAGCTTTGACAATGGTAGCCGTTCAAGTAATGGGTAATGATGCAGCAGTTGGTTTTGCAGCATCACAAGGTAACTTTGAATTGAATGTATTTAAGCCAGTCATTGCTTATAACATCTTGCAATCTACAAAACTACTTGCAGACTCAATGAGAAGTTTTGATACAAACTGTGCTGTAGGTATTGAACCAATTAGAGCTAACATCGATAGATTTTTAAATGATTCATTGATGCTTGTTACTGCACTTAACCCACATATAGGGTACGAAAATGCAGCTACTATCGCTAAAACGGCTCATAAAAATGGTACAACGTTAAAAGAAGAAGCGGTAGCACTTGGACTTATGTCTGCAGAAGACTTCGATAAAAATGTAAAACCTGAAGAGATGATTGCACCCAAGGCTTAAAGTATAATCTCTTAAGATACTCCCTCTTTTTTGCTCCTTTGGTTGTTACCAAAGGGAGCACAAGATATTCCCAAATCAAATCAGACTAAACTACTCTTAATTATTGTGTAGATATTTAACACATTCCAAAAAAACCTATCATATCTTATGAAATTAATCATATCTTATTATGTTTAGGCGTATAATAGTTGCATTATATTAAAAGGAGTACACGTGAATATTCATGAGTATCAAGCGAAACAAATATTCCAAAAGTATGGTGTTCCAACACCTAGAGGTATTATTGCTAATACACCTGCGCAGGCAATGACAAATGCACAAGAATTAGGTGGAGACATCTGGGTTGTTAAAGCACAAATCCATGCAGGGGGTAGAGGTTTAGGCGGTGGTGTGAAACTTGCTAAATCTATAGAAGAAGTAAAAACGCTTGCTTCTGAAATTTTAGGTATGACTTTGGTAACACACCAAACAGGACCTGAAGGTAAATTAGTTCAAAAAGTATATATTGAAGAGGGTGCAGCGATTAAAGATGAGCTTTACCTTTCAGTAGTACTTGACAGAGCAGCTGAAATGCCAATTATTATGGCATCAACTGAAGGTGGTATGGACATTGAGACTGTAGCACATGATACACCAGAAAAAATCATTAAAATCGCTGTTGATCCTGCGTATGGTTTTCAAGGTTACCATGGTAGAGAGCTTGTGTTTGGTCTTGGTATCACAGACAAAGCAGAGCAAAAGAAAATGATTCAATTTGCATCAAAACTCTATACACTTTACATGGAAAATGATGCAGAGATGATTGAAATAAATCCACTTATCAAAACTGAATCCGGTGACTTTATGGCACTTGATGGAAAAATGGGATTCGATGATTCTGCACTAGGACGTCACCCAGATATAGAAGATATGAGAGATATTTCTGAAGAAGATCCAGATGAGAGAGAAGCGTCTCAGTATGGTCTTTCTTATATTGCTCTTGATGGTGAAATTGGTTGTATGGTAAATGGTGCTGGTCTTGCGATGGGTAC
>CAZXGY010000087.1:0-5745 GCA_964640455.1 uncultured Sulfurovum sp. | reverse complement strand
ATGATAGGTGTCATGTCTATCTCACCTGTAGGTAAATAGACTTCTAAGTTATCTGAAACATCAGTAATAGAATCAGCTACTTTTGCATCTACAAACTCTATCTCAAGTACTTTTCCAAGTTTTTCTATGAAAGGTTTTGCCATTTCAGTATCTATCTGCGAGTCTAACTTGATGTACGCTTTGTCTATTTTAGAGTTACCCATGTCTATGACTACTTTTGCACGACGTAACGCTGTGATAGACTCTTCGATGATAGCAAATAGTTTTTCTGCTTCTTCATCTCTATCTATAGTTTTAGGAAAGTGCATAATCATCAATGACTCTCCCTCTTCAAGTGTAGTACCTGAGAGCTTATGGTAAAGGTGGTCAGAGATAAACGGCATAAATGGAGAAACCATTCGAAGTGTCTCTTTAAAGATAGCTCCAAGCTCTATGATGCTTTCTCTGTCTGCTTTAGAATACTCTATACCCCAGTCACAAAACTCGTTCCATACGAAGTTGTAGAGTGCTTTTGCAGCGTCTGAGAAGTTGTACGTGTCTAGGCTTACTCGTACTTTTTCAACGGCTACTGCTAAACGACTCTGCATGTAACGTCCAAGAGGCGTCACTACTTCTATCTCATTTAAGTCTTTGAAAGTTGCATGGTTTAGTTGTAGGTAATTTGTTGCATTGTAAAGCTTGTTCGTAAAGTTTCTAAATTGCTCTAAATTCTTCGCTCCAAGTTTGATGTCTCTACCTTGAACTGCTAAATAAGCCAATGTAAATCTAATAATATCAGCAGAGTGTTCCTCAACCATATCAAGAGGGTCAATAACATTACCTTTAGACTTAGACATCTTAGCCCCAGTTTCATCACGTACAAGTGCGTGCATGTAGATGTCTTTAAATGGAAGCTTTCCTTGGAAGTGTTCTCCCATCATCATCATACGTGCTACCCAGAAGAACATAATGTCAAAACCAGTGATGAGTAGAGAGTTTGGGTAGAAGTCTGCCATATCTGTGTCATTGTATGTGTCGCTCATTTTACCGTTGTTTCCCCAACCAAGAGGACTCATAGCCCACAAGGCAGAAGAGAACCAGGTATCAAGTACATCAGGGTCTTGTGTCAGTTTTTTACTTGAACATTTAGGACATCCGTCTGGTTCATCTGCTTTGTCAGCCCATGTGTGTCCACAGTCATCACAAGTAAATACTGGAATTCTATGTCCCCACCAAAGTTGACGAGAGATACACCAAGGTCTAAGCTCATCCATCCATGCTGTGTAAGAGTTTATCCAGTGAGCAGGGTGGAAATTGTTGCGCTTTTTAGTCTCTTTTATAGAGTTCTCAGCTATTTTTTCACTCAAGAACCACTGCGTAGAGATGAAAGGCTCAACAATGTTCTTACAACGGTAACAGTGACCTACTTGGTGTACATGTTCTTCTACTTTTACAATGTGACCTGCATTTTCAAGTGCTTTTACGATGACAGGACGTGCTTCAAGACGTTCTAATCCTGCAAACTCTCCACAGTAAGAGTTCAAGATGCCTTTTTCATCAAATACTTTAATGAACTCAAGGTCATGTCTTTTTCCTACAGCGTAGTCATTTTGGTCGTGTGCTGGGGTTACTTTTACGACACCTGTACCCACTTCCATGTCTACGTGAGCGTCTGTAATTACTTTTATTTTTCTGTCAGTTAGCGGAAGTAGTACTTCTTTCCCTACGATGTCACTGTAACGTGCATCATCTGGGTGTACCATAATGGCAGTATCTCCAAAGTATGTTTCTGGTCTTGTTGTTGCAACTTCCAGCTCACCAGAACCATCCGCAAACTTGTAGACCATGGTGTAGAACTTACCATTTACTTCTTCATGTTCTACCTCGATGTCTGAGAGTGCTCCATCATGTGTACACCAGTTAACCATGTAAGTATTTTGGGTGATCTGACCTTCATCATAAAGAGATACAAAGGCTTCTTTTACCGCTTCTTTCAGACCTTCATCCATAGTAAAACGTTCACGTTTCCATGCAGGTGTGACACCAAGTTTTCTCATTTGGTGAACAATGTTCCCACCAGATGTCTTTTTTTGTAACCATGCACGTTCTAAAAACTTCTCACGACCTAATGCTTCTTTGGTTGTACCTTCAGCCAAAAGTTGTTTCTCTACGATGTTCTGCGTAGCAATACCCGCATGGTCAGTCCCTGGTTGCCAAAGCGTTTTAAACCCATCCATACGTTTATATCGTGTGATGATGTCTTGTAAAGTGAAAGTGAGGGCATGACCGATGTGTAGACTTCCTGTGACATTAGGAGGAGGCATCATGATAGAGAAGTTTTTACCAACTTCTTGAATATCTTTGTTTCCATCTATCTCAAAGTATCCACGTGCTTCACAGAGTGCGTAGTACTTATCTTCTACTTCTTTTGGGTTGTATGTTGCTTTTTTTTCTACAGTTTCGCTCATAATCGTTCCTACATGGTTATATAATAGTCGCGATTATAGCGTAATGGTGCTTTTTGTTTTATGGAGGCTATTTTTCTTTTGTTGCCATTTTCAAAATTATATATCCTAAGAGCCCAGAAAATAATGAGCCTAGCAAAATAGCTAACTTATCTGCATAATGGAATATTTTTGTGTCATTATAGGCAAGGGTGTCTACAAACAGACTCATGGTAAATCCTATACCCGTAAGGACTGCTACTCCATAGAGTGTCATCCAGGTTGCATCTTTAGAGAGTGAAGCAATACCCAGCTTGATGGCTATCCATGAGAACCCAAAGACACCTACTTGTTTACCTATAAACAGACCAGCCATAATTCCTAATGGCACAGACCCACTCATCTCTTCTAGTGAGATACCTCTAAGGTCAACACCTGCATTTACAAAAGCAAAAAGAGGAAGTATGAAAAAGGCTACCCAGTAATGTAGATTATGTTCCATGTTATGTGCCATAGAGAAAGGTTTTCCATTCTCATCTTTTGAATGAAGTGGTATTAAGAAAGCAAGTGCAACCCCTGCAAGTGTAGCGTGTACACCAGACTTTAATACAGAAACCCATAAGATGATACCTACTAAAATGTAAGCAGCTTGTCTTGCAACATTGAGTCTATTCATAATAAAAAGTATAACCAATGAAGCTCCAGCGATACTTATAGACATGGTAGAGAGTTCAGAAGTATAAAAAAGTGCGATGATAACGATGGCACCAAGGTCATCAATAATCGCTAGTGCCATGAGGAAAATCTTGAGTGAGACGGGTACTCGGTTTCCTAATAAAGACAAAATACCCAAAGCAAAAGCAATGTCTGTGGCAGTGGGAATTGCCCAACCATTCATAGCAAACTCTGCACCATTGTTAAAAGCTACAAAAACAAGTGCAGGCACTACCATACCACCAATGGCAGCGATCCCTGGTAGGGTGATTTGTGAGACAGAGGAGAGATGACCCTCCATTACTTCACGTTTTACTTCTAGTCCAATCACGAAAAAGAAAATGGCCATAAGTCCATCATTTACCCAAAGTAAAAGAGGTTTAGCTATTTGAAGTTCCCCAAAGCGTATTTCTACAGGCGTATGTAAAAAACTTGTATACATACCCGAAAGAGCGGAGTTTTGTAATATAAGTGCTAAAATGGTAACGATAATAAGCAATATACCCGATGATGAGTCTTTTTTTAAAAAATCTTTGATGGAGTGTGTCAAGGTTATTCCTCTTATGAATTAATACTATATTTTAGCTAAATTTTGCTAATCAAGGTAAATATATTGACAATAGTATAAGAATGAACTAAAATAAGAAAAAGGAGTCATTATGGAACAGAAAATAGAACAAGCCGTGCAAGAGATAAAAAATGCAACACATATAGATGAAGCAGATAAACCATTGATACTTGAAAAGATAGAAGAGTGGAAAGAAGAAAAAAGAGCTATTTCTGATTTAACGAATACACTAGAAGCTTGGTGGCTTAAAGTTGAACCTATTTTTGCCGAAATTGGGCTCGTTTAGTAGTGGAGCTTTATACCCAATATACCTACGAAAAAAAGTGGACTAAAACCTCTACAAAAGAGGCTCTTCGTATGATAAGTGAAGAGATGCCAGATACCGATGCTGATAGTACTTTGGCATATATATCGGCTGAGATAGCCAAGGGTAAAGTCGTTACCCTTGGTGGGTGTCGGTTTAAAAATACTATTTAACTTTATAGTAACTCTTGTCATTAGCAAATTTTACAGTACCTTTGTAATATTTGTGTATTTCTCTTTTAGTCTCTTTCTCTTTCCCTAAAGTTCTTAGCATCCTATGTGAAAGTACAAGTTTTTTAGGCTGTGCTTTTTGTGCTATTTTCCCTATGACGTTAGGTATCATATGGAGTTGAGTACTTACACCTCTTGCACCGTTGGGTACCGCGTTGTGTGCGACTAAGACATCTGTACCTTTGGCTAAAAGTTCTAAAGTATGGTAGTCTCCATTCATGTCACCAGAAAAGGTGATACTTTTATCTCCTATAATTACTCTATAGGCTAAAGCGGGGAGGGGACCATGGTGAACGCTCACAGCTGTGATACGTATATCTCCTTGTGTATAGATGGTTTTTATTTTACGAGATTCATCAATGGTATGTGCTTTAAGTTGTAGTCTGGCAGAGCCATCTAAATGGTCTCCTAGGTATTGCCATGCCCACTATCTTCTTCAAAAAGTCTCTCTATAAACTTTTTTGTGCTGGGCATAAAGTTATTATCATCAGGTCCATAAACATGTAAGTCTCCAGAAGCTTTAGTAAAGAAACTGGATTTAAGTAGTGCAGGGAGGTCTGCTGTATGGTCTACATGCAGATGGGTTAGTAAAATGACATCAAGGTCTTCTATTTTGGCATTGACCTCCTCAAAACGAAGTGAAGCACCTCCACCAAAATCTATAAGGATTTTACTTTTGCCATCTATCCATATAAGATAGCCAGAGGAGGCTCGCTTATCACCACTCTCTGGACCACCAGAGCCAAGGACTTGTAAGGCTACAGTATGTTGTGCTAAAAGAAAGAGAGGAGTGAGTAATAGAAGTAAAAAGAGTTTTTTCAAAAGTTTTCCCAATGTTAAATTATTGCATAGAAGCTACACAATGAAAATTGTATACTTATTCTATGTAAAATCTGTGTACTGGGAGGAGTGTTATGTTTAAAAATATCTTGGGGGAATTTCGGTACTCTTTTCTTATCCTAAACATCTCTTTATTTTGGCTGGTAGACTACTGTTAGCGTATGGTTTTGCAAAACCTGCATTGCTGAAGCTTAATGATATGCATGCAACCTCAGAATGGTTTGCAAGTATATCTATTCCTTTCCCTAGCTTTACAGCCTATTTAGTATCAGGCATAGAGACTATGGGTATTGTTCTTCTTATTTTAGGACTTTTTACACGACAGATTTCTTTACTCCTCTCTTTTGTGATGATGGGTGCCATTATCTTTGTGCATGAATCACATGGCTTTTCTGTCGCCAATAATGGGATAGAAATCCCCCTATACTATATGTTGTTTCTATTTATTTTTGCGACCTTTGGTGGGGGTAAATACGCCCTTGATAACGTACTCTTTAAGGATGCTAATGATGAATAGTGAAAAACTTTTTGCAAACTTTCCTCTTCTCTCTGCTGATTGGGGTGTCCTCATTAAAGTACTTTTACTTGTAACTTTTCTTGTACTCTTTGCTATGTTCATCTACGATAGATTTATACAAAGAAAAAACCAACTTCTTATTAACTATC
>CAZXGY010000086.1:0-5780 GCA_964640455.1 uncultured Sulfurovum sp. | reverse complement strand
TCCACATATGTATCTCTTCAACTGTGTAAGTATCTTTTTTAATAAAAGGTTTTGCCGGTGTTTCATCTTTTGGTTCTACACTTATACCTCTACCCATACTTGCATGAGGGTCTTTTGTAGCGACAGCTCCTAGACCAAGCATCTCTTTCATACTTTTTGGTTTCGTTGTTTTTTCAGGAAGATAAACATCTGAGGCAAAGTAAATTTCTTTAAACTCTTGATCGAGTGATTTACTTTTAAAATCTTTCATCATGGTCTTTTTATCAAAGCCTATCTTATCTCCTACTTTTACGGGGGCATTGGCTATAGCAACCCATGTCTGTTTACCTTGTTCTTGAATTTTGAGATATTTGTAACCCATTGCAGGTTTTATTTCTAAAACTTTTCCGTAAAATATGGAACTCTTTTTCCCCATAGATATAGCTGAAGGTATTTTGACTTCTTTTCCTCCATGCATATCTATTTTGGTTTCTTCTGCATGCGATAGTGTCAATATAGTAAGTAAGGAGAGTGTAGTAAGTGAAAGTAGTTTCATGATATTCCCTATAATTTTTATTTATTATAGGGAAAGAAGATTAATTGTGAGCTAACAGTAGACCTAAGCCTTTGTTTTTCTGTAATCCATAATGATTTTATATGCTTCATCTTTTAAAAGAAGTTTTTCTTTTTTAAGTGTTTCAAGCTCAACATCTGTCATAGGTGTATCACCCATCTCTGCATGTTCGATTTTTTTATCAAGTTCATTGTGTTTTTCAAAAATTTTTGAAAAGTGTGCATTTGATTGTTTTAAATCGTGTATTTCATCTCTGTATTCGTGTAACATTGTGTTCCTTCGTATTGTGATACTTTAATTATAACACTTTTATAGTATTAAGATATTGAGTCGTATCAAACTATGCTAATCTTTATAATTAAGTTCTGTATTCTGCATTTATTTTGACATATTCATAACTCAAATCACAACCATAAGATGTATAGCTAAATTTACCTAGTCCTATGTCACAAGTCACTTTAAATGATTCTTGTTTCATGATAGTATAGGCTTTGTCTTCACGTACTTTATCTAACTCTCTAAATTCACTAGAGTAGATAAGTAAATCATCATAATGGATAGTGAGTGTTTCATCATCACAGTCAATACCCGATGCCCCGATGGTAGATGCAATACGTCCCCAGTTAGGGTCTTCACCAAAGAGAGCAGTTTTTACAAGGAGTGAGTTACTTAACGCCATCGAAGCTTTTTTTGCATCTTCAAGTGTTTTAGCACCGTTGACTTCAAAGGCAACGAGTTTATTTGCACCTTCACCATCACGTAGTATCATCATAGCTAGTTCAAACATGATTTTATTCAGCGCTTGACTAAATGCTTCTTTATGATAGTTTCCACTCTGTTTATTGGCTAGTAACATCACGGTGTCATTGGTAGAGGTGTCACCATCAACAGAAATACGGTTAAATGATGCTTCTGTAGATAAACCGAGTAGTTCATCCATATCTGCTTTAGGTATAGCTGCATCAGTAATAACAAAACAGAGCATGGTTGCCATGGCAGGGTTTATCATTCCAGCACCTTTACAGATGGCAGCAATGCTAAAAGAGGTTCCATCTTCAAGTTCTACTTTGAAAGCAAGTTCTTTTTTAAAGCTGTCAGTAGTCATAATGGCACGAGCAGCGGCATCAGAGTCTTTACTATTATTAAAATAAAGTTTATCGAAAGCAGAGGTGATTTTATTGATAGGTAGACGATATCCTATCACGCCCGTAGAACTCATTATTGGATTAACGATTTGTGGATATTTCTTTTTTGAGGCATGCATTATCTCATCAATATCTTCTATACCTTTTCCTCCCGTCATAGCATTGGCATTCTTGGCATTAATAAGTACAAAATTAGTTTGAAAATTTTGAGGATACTTTTGAAAATGTTTGATAGGTGCTGCCTGAAAAGTATTGGAAGTAAATACAGCAGAAATATCACAAAGTACTGTTGATGATATAAATGCTACATCTCCTTGTTCTTTATTGGGACGCATACCTACATTGGTAGCACCACAATAAAAGCCTTGTACATTTTCAAGACCATTTTCTAATTCAATAATGTTAAACAAACTTTCATTCCTTATATAAACTTTAACTCTTCAGGTTTTTCTTTTTTACGTATGATCTTTTTTGCTTTTCTTATACCTTCACCTGTACCGATGAGTAGTAGTTTTGATTCTGGCATGATGATGGTATCACCTTTTGGCATAGGGATAAACTTATCATCTTTTTGGCGTATACCGATAATAGTTACATTGGCTGTGTCTCTAAAACGAGCTACTTTAATCTTTTTAAGTACAAGCCAAGATGTTTTAGAAACTTTTGCCTCTTCCATATCAAGAGGAGTATCTTTTTTATAGAGAAACTCTTGGAGTAAGTTTTCCATATCTGGACGTGCTGCCATGGCATTGATACGTTGTGCCATAAGCTTTGTAGCAGTGACAACCTTATCGGCACCAAGTTTAAGAAGTTTTTGTTCATCTTCATAGCTTTTTGCATTGGCAATAATAAGATATTTTCTTCCTCTATGTATCTCTGACTCATAGAGACGTGCAGAAGCGATAACGGCAATATTGTCTGCAACATTATCGGCTAAAGAGATCACCCCTTTAGCAGAAGAGAGATGTGATTTTAAAATTCCCTCTTCGGTGTGTGCTTCGGCTGTAACATAGTATGGATAATGATACTTTTTAGCAATCTCTTCCATATCTTCTCTAGGATCCACAACCACGAATGGGATGTGGTTAGCACGGAGTTGTTTGGTGACTTGAATAGTAAATTCATTATGGTAACAAACTACAAAATGGTGTTTAAGTCTAGCAATTTCGTAAAGCATTTTACGCTCCTTGGCAGTTTTTTGAAATTCACCCTTTTTAACAACTTCAGCAATAATACCTACAGCAATAGAAAAAATAACAAAGCCAAAGATGATGAGTGTAATGGTAAAGATACGACCCATATCAGAAAGTGGACGTTGTTCCCCAAACCCTACAGTAGTAAAAGTAATACCAGTTTGATAAATAGCATCCATTAATGGATAACTTTCAATAGCCATATAGCCTATTGTACCGATAAGCATAATAAGTACAGTAAGAATAAAGGGAAGTCTAAAAGGGGCTAAATGACTATAGTACTCGTCATTTAATGTTATATGCGGTTTTGGTGCGCTTCTCCAACCGAGAAACTTTTTAAATTTTTGGATAAAAATCATGATAAGAGAGTATATCCTCTCTTATCTTAAAGGTCTAAGCAATAGAGGCTTAAACAGCTGCTGCAGCTTGAGCAGCTTTCTTTTTCATAGTTCTAAGTGTTGATGCAGCTACTCTTACTCTTTTAGTTGTTCCATCTTCAAGTGTGATCTTTACAGATCTTAAGTTTGGAAGTTGTCTTCTTTTTGTTTTGTTGTTTGCGTGAGAAACGTTGTTTCCTGTAAGTGGCCCTTTGCCAGTAATGTCACATTTTCTTGCCATAATATGTCCTTCATAATGATACCGCTCTTTAAAACGGTGAATATTTTGTGGGATTATAGACAAAAGTTTCATAAATTTTGCTTAATTGAAAAGGACTACTTAGATAATCCTAAAATTTCGTAGGTGTGACCATGGCACACATCAATGAGGCAACGCAAATAACTAACATAGTTGAAATTTCCAACATATTAAAACTGAGACTTGTCGTGCAACACGGTCGTACCTACAGATGCTTACAATCTAGGCTATGCTATAATCATTAAAAATATTTAATAGGAAAATGATGTTAGTAGCACCAAGTATTCTTTCGGCAGATTTTGGAAATTTAGCACAAGATGTAAAAGCCATTTGTGAAGGAGGTTGTGACCTCGTACATGTAGATGTGATGGATGGTCACTTTGTACCCAACCTTACCATAGGACCTGTGGTTGTTGAAGCAGTGGTAAAAGCAGCTACAAAACCTTTAGATATACATTTAATGGTTGAGAATAATAGTTTCTTTGTTGATCTTTTTGCTCCTTTAAACCCAGAGTTTATCTCTTTTCATATTGAAGAAGAGAAGCACCCACACAGACTGGTACAAAAAATACGCTCATTAGGTATACGTCCAGCGATTACACTTAATCCACATACGCCTCCTGAAGCCATAGAGTTTTTACTTGAAGATGTGGATATGGTACTGCTTATGTCAGTAAATCCAGGGTTTGGTGGACAGAAGTTTATACCCAATGTTGTAGAACGTGCAAAGCGTCTTAAAACACTTATAGAAAAACGTAACCCTAACTGCCTTATAGAAGTAGATGGTGGTGTGAATGATAAAAATGTGAAAGAACTTGAAGCTGCCGGTGTTGACGTTGTAGTAGCAGGTTCATTTGTCTATAAACATCCAGAAGGTATAGCAACGGCTATATCGGCATTGAAATAAAAGGATATCTGTGCGAGTTAAAATTTGTGGAATCACTAATTTAAAAGATGCTTTACACGCAGTAGAATGTGGTGCAGATGCTTTGGGTTTTGTGTTTTATAATAAATCACCACGATATATTACACCCGCTGCGGCAAAACGTATTATAGATAAGCTTCCTCCTTTTGTGGAACGTGTAGGACTTTTTGTAAATGAGGGTATAGAGACGATAGATACAGTATCTAAGTACTGTGATATCTCACGTGCACAGATACATTTTGATGTAGATGAAGAGTCTTTAGATGCCATAGGTTTACAAACACTTCCTGTCGTACGTGCTAAAGGTCCTGAAGATTTAACACTCTTTCAAGAGAGATATCGTTTGGTAGATGCATATACAGAGTCTTATGGAGGTTCAGGGGTACGTCTTAACCTTGATTGGTTCAATGGTGTGGATTGCTCTAAAATCATTTTAGCAGGAGGACTTACAGCAGAAAATGTAGCACAGGTAAAACAGTTAGGTTTTTATGGTGTAGATGTCAGTTCTGGTGTTGAGTCTATTAAAGGGAAAAAAGATCCTAAAAAAGTGAAACAGTTTATTTTCAATGCAAAAAGTCTTTAACGAACTTACTCAGGCATTTCGTAAACACGAGGGTGTACTCACTGAGGAACAATATAAACATATTGTTACCAAGCACACTACACTACTGGAAGATAGCGATACTATCTTCATTTTGTTGCAAGCCTCAGGTTATCCTATTGCTCAAGACAATGCTAATTATAAACTAGAAACATGTTTTACTTCGCATTTGGAGCAGCGTTACTGTGTTATAGACATAGAAACAAACGGTTCTAAACCTGGAACCTCTCAAGTCATTGAGATAGGTGCCATCATGATACAAGATGGACAAATAGTAGATCGTCTTGAAACATTTGTAGAGTGTGCTTTTTTACCCGAGTATATTACTAAAATCACAGGCATAGAACCCACTGACCTTATAGGTGCACCGACAAGAAAAGAGGCACTTACTAAGTTGAGATATTTTATGGAAGACGCAGTGTTCGTGGCACATAATGCAGATTTTGACTATGGTTTTCTCAATGCTTCTTTTGAACGTTTTGGTTTAGGAAACATAGGTAACCCAAAACTTTGTACCATAGAGTTGGCACGTCGTACTTTTGAGAGTGAACGGTATGGCTTAGCATACCTCATAGACTTTTTAGGCATAGAGACAGCAACGCACCATAGAGCCTATAGTGATGCACTTTGTGCACTAAAGGTTATGGAAAAATCTTTAGAGACTATACCTGAGTATGTAAGTACGGCAGATGAGTTGTTGCAGTTTTCGAAATCGTCTAGAAAAGAG
>CAZXGY010000085.1:0-5803 GCA_964640455.1 uncultured Sulfurovum sp. | reverse complement strand
TCAAAATCTGTCTCTATTTCGCAAAGAAGATTACCCATATACTCTTGATAGAGTTTAGTCTGCTTTTTAAGTGCTTGGTATTCTTTATAGTGTTCAATCTTACGCATAAGGTCTTCAAGCATAAAAGGCTTAACTATGTAGTCTTTAGCTCCAAGCTTTAGTGGCTCTCCTACTGTATCGTTATTGATATAATTTACCATCAAGATAATAATCTTATCTTTAAATGCATTTATTAGAGGTGATGTGTTTTGTCCAGGCAAGTTGGTAGAGAGTAAATAGACATCTCCGTGACTTGACATAGCTTCTTTTACAGAACTATATATTTCTGTATCATATCCATGTTCATGGAGTTTTGAGGCGATACTTTGTGCCAAATAGAGTTCATTTTCTACAATGATGATTTTCATAATTTTTTCCAGTTCCTTAGGGTACTTATATAGCACCTTGTTATTCATAACTTTACGAGCTTACGTTTAGGCTAGGCGGACTTTTGAAAGCCTAGCCTACGCTAAGCTGATTAAAGTCTAACAACGCATAAACGTAAGCTCGTAATGCCCATAGGGTGGGCTTTGCAAACGCAATATTTCACAAGATATTTTACTCGACTTAGCTTTGGCTAGGTCTCAAAAATCTCTTGCAAAATCTTACATTTGCAAAACCCATTATGGACAACAAGGTGCTATATAAGTACCCTGTATGTTAAATTTGCTACAGCGTGAACTGTCACGCCTTCTTTTCGTCCAACAAAGCCAAGTTTTTCGGCTGTGGTTGCTTTAATGTTGACAAAGTTTTGTCGTATCCCCAGCAGTGATGCTAAGGTCTGTTTCATTTCATTTTTGTACGGGAGAAGCTTAGGTGCTTCTGCCATGATAGTCAAGTCAATGTTACCTATGGTAAAACCATAAGCGTTGATACGTTTTACAGTGTCACTTAGGAGCACTTTTGAATCTGCTCCTGCATACGTATCTTCCGTGTCTGGGTAAAGCTCACCTATGTCACCCATACCTGCAGCTCCTAAGAGCGCATCTATAAGTGCATGGATAGCCACATCACCATCGCTATGGGCTTTAAAACCATAGTCTACGTCTATAGCTACACCACATAAGAACATCTTTTTCCCTGTCTCGAAAGGATGGATGTCTATGCCAAAACCTGTCAGTGTTCTATTACTTGGTGCTTGAAGACACGTTACTTTTTGTAAATCTTCAATAGTAGTGAGTTTATGTGCTTTGGTTGAGCCTTCTATAAAGTGTACTTTCTCACCTAAAGAAGCAATAGCAGAGGAGTCATCTGTGAAGAGTGTTTCAGTTTGTAATGCTTGTTTGAGGAGTTTTGTGTTTGAGAGTTGTGGGGTTTGTATAATCTTCACTTTTTCTCTATCTATAGGTTGGTTATCTAAGTAGAGTGTATCTGTTACAGAAAGTACTGGCACGATACATGATGCTTCTTCTTTTGCGTCTAAGATACGCTGTATCATCTCTGTGGGTACACAGCATCTGGCAATGTCAGAGACTAGAACATATTGTGATTCTACATATTGTAGGGCGTTGGTAAGTGAGGCTTGTCTACTGTTACCACCTTGCACATAATGGTACGAGGCAAAATTTTTCATGGCAGTAATCTCTTCAAGTGTAGAGACGATGATAATATCATCAAAGTCAGCAGATGCTTCAAAATGTTCAGCTACATGTAACCATAATGGAGTTTCTGCTGTATAGAGCCACTGCTTCTTAACATTGTTACCAAATCGTGTTGAACTTCCAGCACCTAGAAGTATGAGTGTTGTATTAGACAAATTATCCCTTATTATAATGTATCTCTATATGTAACTATTAGTAACGAATTATAGCGAGCAATACTTTATCAATACTTTAAATGAGATAATTTGACTCTTATTCCTAAAAAGAGCCTTTTTTCAACATTATTTAAGATTTGCTTGGTATAAATCAGTATATAAAATTTATTAGGAGTCATAAAGATGACACAAGAAAATGTATTAGAAGCATTAAAAAATGTTACTTATCCAGGCTTTACGAAAGATATCGTAACTTTTGGTTTCATAAAAGATGTACTTATCAATGGTACAACTGTTGGGTTGACTATAGATATTACATCATCAGCGGATGAAGTGAAAGCGCAACTTAGAGAAGAAGCTACAACAGAGCTTAAGAAACTTGGATTTGAACAAATTCAAATCAATGTTACTGCTCCGCAAGCACCAAAACAAATGTCTAACTCTGTAAGTGGTAAAAATATCGCTCCCCATGTAAAAAACTTTGTTATGGTAAGTTCTGGTAAAGGTGGAGTTGGTAAATCAACAACTTCAGTAAACATTGCTATTGCTATGGCTATGCAAGGTAAAAAAGTAGGTTTATTAGATGCTGATATCTATGGACCAAATATCCCTCGAATGATGGGTGTACAAGATCAAAAACCAGAAATCCAAGGAAACAAAGTACAGCCACTTAAAGCCTATGGTGTAGAGATTATGTCTATGGGTTCATTGATGGAGCCAGGTCAGTCTCTTATCTGGAGAGGTTCTATGATCATGAAAGCCATTGAGCAATTCTTAAGAGATATTTTATGGTCTGAGCTAGATGTATTGGTTATAGATATGCCTCCAGGAACAGGTGATGCACAGCTTACACTTGCACAGTCTGTACCAGTGACTGCGGGTATTACCGTAACTACACCTCAAGAAGTTTCTCTTGATGATAGTAGACGTTCATTAGATATGTTCCAAAAACTACACATTCCAACAGCAGGTATCATTGAAAACATGTCTGGGTTTATCTGTCCATCTTGTGACACTGAGTCTGACATCTTTGGTATGGGTACAACTGTTCCAGTAGCCAAAGAATACGATACAGAAGTTATCGCTCGTATTCCTATAGAGCCAGCAATCAGAGTAGGTGGAGATACTGGTATGCCAGTAACTTACCATAAACCAGACTCTGAAACTGCAAAACGTTTCCAAGAAGCTGCTTCTAAACTCCTTACATTTATAGATAAAGTAAATGCAGAGGGTGGAGCAGATAACTCAGCTGTTCAACCAACAACACCTCCAGGTGTATCTGCTTGTAGTGTATAAGGTAACTTAACCTATAATTTCTTCCTTATTCCCCTCCTATGCTTGGAGGGGATTAAAATACTAATATTTTTATCTCTTTCTAAATTTCCAGATATTTACTTTTTTTTAAAATATTTTATATGATATAATCAATGCTTGAAATTAAAATAAGGAGTATAGATGAAACTTATTAGTATCTTTTTATTGTTTTCAATGTTCCTATATTCTAGTGATGCTCTTAGTTTACCAAAATGTATCAAATATGAATCTATGCAGAAAGTCATTGAAAATGATTGGAGTTATGCAGATAAATATATTAAAAAGTTTATAGAAAATAATTCTACAAATTATATGAATACTTTTATGACGTTAGTTGATAAGGCTCTTGTATTAAGAACAGATGATGAATATATTCAAGAAAAATTAGAAAGACATCAGGAATATATAGATTGGAATCTTACTAAAGGTACGGGTATACCTTTAGAAAACATGCCTGATTATGAAAAAAGTCTTCATAAAGAAATCAAATATCATATTTATAACTTTGATAGATATAAGTATACAATATTCCCTGAGCTATATAGAGGTGTGTATTTATATATCAGATACTTGGAAGATACACAGCAATTTGATAGAATAATTGATATTTATAATAAAATTGCAAGACGTTTATTGGATGCACATATCCTACAAAATAAAGTATTAATTAATGTCATGATACAAAATATTAAAGTTGAAGAGTATATAAAGGCTTTAACAGTGAGCTTGAAAAATGGTCAGTATTCGAAAAATCAGAAACAAATACTTTATGATACACTTTCACAATTTATAGTAGATAAAGACTTATTTTCTAAGATGCTTTCATCTGAAAAACAAGAGTTATTTAAATATCTTGATATGTTTTATCTTGATGAAAATGCTTCTAGTGAGACAATGATGAAATATGAAACCTTTTATACAGGTATGTTAAAAATAATAGTTGGGAAGAAAAATTTAAAAAAACATTTAAATAATAAACAGACTATGATAGAGGTTGTAAAAAACTATAGATTTGATATTGAACAAATACATCATGAATTATTATCATTTAAAACGATGAAAGAATATAAAGCTTATGTAGACAAAAAGGAAAGCCTTACTGAAATTTTTGATTATTTAGACTTACCAAGATTATTTATATTGTATATGGCAGATGATTTAGAATATAAGAGTTTATCGAATGCGTTTAAGTATAATTTTTCATCTACTGAATTTATTAAATTTGTACGTAAGTTTTATATTTTTTATGGAAAACCATGGGTATGGGGAAAATATAAGTTTGAATATGAAGAGAGATTAGAAAAAAATAAAAAGTTTCTAGAATTATTAAAAGTAGATTAATCTTTTTTTAACACATATAAGTTTATACTCTAAATATAAACTCTACTAAAGGATGCATGATGACAGTTACAGCAAAAGACCTACGCTTTAATGTTTCTATGCTTTTTGATGTACTTGGTAAAGGTGAAGATGTACTCATTACCTATCGGGGCAAAGCAAAAGCAAAACTAGTACCCTATGATGAACCAAATAACGAACCTAAAAATGATGATATGTTTGGTATGTGGGCAGATAGAGAAGAGTCTGTAGATGATATGGTACGTGGCATGAGAGCAGGGCGTAACTTTGGACTATGATACACTTTTAGATACCGATGTGATTATCTGGTATCTACGTGGCAATAAAAATGCTTATGACCTTATACATAGCCTTAATGTATTTGCTATCTCTGCTGTGACATATATGGAACTTGTACAAGGCATGAGAGATAAAGCAGAATTACGACAACTCAAACGTACGCTTAAACAGTGGAATGTAAAGACCATCTATATAAATGAAGAGATTTCAGCTTTGGCACTTTTTTATGTAGAAGAATATTTCTTAAGTCACTCTATGCAGTTGGCAGATGCACTTATAGGGGCAATTTGTTCAAACTATGGACTTAACCTTTGTACAGCCAATGATAAACATTATAAAATTATCAATGACTTAGAGATAGACGTATTTAGACCATAATTACTTCTTCTCATCTCCACCCATATACTGCTCATAATACTCAGCATAGTTATCGAAATTCTCTTCTAACATACGTCTGTATTGCACAGTATAGAAGTCAAGTATCTCTTTCTTCTCATTCTTCATCTCTTCTGCACTTTTAAACTTACTAGCTGTTATCCATGCATTAAAGCGAGACGCAGCATACATCAGTGAGTTACTTGCCAATTCTGGATGTGCTTGTGCATTAATATGGTCGTTGGCTAGAGATATATGAGCATCAGCTCTTGCGTAAAATTCTTTATCAAGTTGGTTTTTTTCTGTTTCAGACATAGGAGTATTTCCTTTTTTGGGCTATTGTACATTAAACTTCTTGTAAAATACAATAAAATATATATTACTTATTGCACAGTATTTTTCACTGGAAGGTTTTTTGACTTAGCTATGGCTAGGACTGCGAAACCTTCCAATAAAAACTACTATACACTAAACAATATCTTATAAATATTATATATTACAAGAAGTTTGTTTTTTTTGCTATAATTCGAGCATATAAATATTTAGGACATCCCATGAGTAATGCAGACAAATTAAAAAACCTTTTAGAACTAGAAATCATTCCAGACTTGGAAGCAGCGATAGATGAGCTTTTTGCAGCTATCGATAAAGCTAAAACAGCTTCTACTACACAAAAAGAAG
>CAZXGY010000084.1:3779-5816 GCA_964640455.1 uncultured Sulfurovum sp. | reverse complement strand
CAAAAATCTTTCAAAGGACTATTAAAATGGATACACTTTTTGTCTATGGAACACTCATGCCAAACTGTTCAAATGGTCATGTCTTAGAAAATGTTGTAGGTAAATTTATACCTGCTACCGTCACAGGTGAGCTTATCGGGGCTGGTTGGTCAGCTTCTATGGGCTACCCAGGGATAAAGTTAGACTTTGAGGCTGATACCGTACATGGCTTTTTATTTTATTCGCACAATCTTGAAAACAACTGGGAGTACCTCGATACCTTTGAAGGAGAAGAGTTTGTACGTACCGAAGTCTCTGTAGAACGTTATGATGAACTAGATGTAGATACCTATATCTATGTCCTCAAAGATAATAAAGAAGAGTTAGAAGCATAAAAATATGTCAATTTGCCATATTTTAAACGATTTTTTTTATTTGTGACTATACTGTCGCTATGTATAATAAAAAGAAAGAACGTCTCTATATATCAGAGTTACTTGATGATCCAGCAGTGGCATATCCTGCTTACTATGTACTAAGCCTCTCCATGCATAAAAATGAGATGCTTCAGTCTGCACTTATGTCCTTACATAGTTTTGATTTTTCCTATTATGAGTGTGCAAAATCATATGATGACATCTTTACAATGTTTGATTCTGGGACTTTTCCTCTCTATAAAGAAAAATATATTATAGGTTATTTCGGAAATAAAATGATGTACTTGGAGTCTAATGGATGGAAGGGAATGCCCGCTACAGCGGACATATTCAAGATGGAGAATTGGTTGGTATGTTGAATGTTCTTTATAAGTATCTCAAATTATTATTATATTTTTCTAATTAAGACTAATTTTATCTTATTTAGCTATACTTCTCTTCTATCTTAGGTGGAGCAAGTATTTTTTATTCTTCCTCCTTTTTTAAAAAACATTGTCATTTTAGCTACCCTTTAATGCCAATCCCCTTCTCGCCCATCTAAGATAAAACAATCAAATTTCTATTAATATCTATTAACATTACGTGTACGTGAATAGTTTCTATTTGTGTTAGTATTTCTATTATAGTTTACTTTGTTGTTGTGTTTTCTATTGTAATTTGTGTTTCTATTGTAATTTGTACTTCTACTTCTACTATAGTTTACTTTATTGTTGTGTTTTCTATTGTAGTTTGTATTTCTATTATAGTTTGTATTTCTATTATAATTTACATTTCTATTGTAGTTTCTATTATTATATTGATGACGGTTATTGTATTGGTTTCTGTTACTATAGTAACCATAACGACCTACTCGTGCATTATATCTACGCCCATTATAGTATCTATGGCCCCTATCATAATAATGACCATGTCTGTACCTGTGACCCCTATAGTGGTAGTACCCATTTGAGTAGTATCCTCCATAGTAGTATCGTCCACTATGATAGTAATATGGTGTGTTGTAGTAACGAGGGTAATCATAAGATGCAGCGGCAATAGCAACACCAACCCCTGCACCTACAGCTAATGCTTGTTCCTGTGGTGTACAAGCATTAAAGAGAAGTGCTGAAGAGAGCAACCCTATAGCACCTAAAGTTTTAAATTTTTTTCTTAACATACTTAAATCCTTTCTATATATCTACCATAGTATAACAGAAAAGTGAAAGGATTGTGTAGTTTATTTTAGTGGTTCACCACGTAAAACATCTAGTACATTTGTAGCATAACAGCCCTTATGCAGGACGAAAGAGAGCTCATAATGTGCCTTTTCTTCTACATAGGTTTTTGTTATTTCTGTGACTTGTATCCACGCATAACGTCTGGCACCATTTAGGTTCATCTCTTCAGCGTATGGTGCTTCTATAATCCCTGCTGTAGCTTCTGAAAGTTTAGTTTTCTTCCCGGGGAGTAACCCTGCAGGAGCGATGTCTTTAGCTTCAAAACGTTTGCCTTCTTCTTCCAAATCAACCACATTGAACAAACGTCCATACGGGTAATGCATCATCACGTCACCCTCTACGAGTTTAAAGAAGTTTGGCTGTGCTTTTGTGCCTTTAAGTGAACCTTCGGGTAAACCCATAAC
>CAZXGY010000084.1:0-3679 GCA_964640455.1 uncultured Sulfurovum sp. | reverse complement strand
ACTGAGTCTAGTTTATCTTTTTGAACACCTAGCACCTTTTTCAAACGGATGTTAAAACGGTTTCCTTTTAAGTGCCCTACGCGTATTTTGTTGTTATGGCGTACGGTAGAGAGTATCTTTATTTTGTCATGTGTAAAAGCCTTGAGCTTTTCTTCATGTATCGCCATAATGCTTACATACTGCATAGTCATTGCATGTTTGTCTTTAAGCCCTGCGTAGCCCATGTCACGACGACGAACACCCACATGGTTAGAGATGGCATCAAGCATCTCCCACGTAGTCATATCTTTTTTACGTACATGAAGCACCAAGTGCTCCCCCTCTCCTGTAAACTCATAGAGTGGTATCTCTTCTACGGTAAAGTCACGTGCGGAAGAGTTAAAGTGGAATTCATTTTTAACGTTTAGTGGGTAAATTAAGTTCATGGGTTTCTTTCTATAGTTTTATTAGTTGTATTTTATCGTAAAGGTATTAACTTATTTCACTACACTCAAAATCATTACTTATTTCTTTGAGTATCTCAATAGTTGATTGTAGTTTGTTAGTGTCTAAATTTTCTGAACAACTATTTGACCATGCAATTTGTTTTTCATCTAATTGTAAAAAAACTTCTTTTCCTTTTTGTGTTAAAGAGATGAGCTTTGCTATTTTAGACTTAATGGTGCTATGTTTTCAAAGCCAACTATTCATAAAATTCCAACAGGTGTTATTTTTGGCATTACTCCTTGGAATTATCCACTTATTCAAGTACTAAGAGTGGCTGTGCCAAATATTATGGTGGGAAACGTTTTCATTACAAAACATGCTAGCAATGTACAACAAACAGCTAAGGCTATAGAAGAGCTATTTGAAGAAGCAGGATTCCCTAGTGGTATTTATACCAACCTTACTATGTCATCATCTGATGTAGCCATGATTATTGATGATGAAAAGGTTGCAGGAGTATCTTTTACAGGAAGTGAAAGAGTAGGAACGATAATTGCTAAACAGTGTGCATCGCTTATTAAGCCACATGCTATTGAGCTTGGTGGAAGTGATCCTTTTATAGTTTTAGAAGATGCTGATTTAGATATGGCTGTAGAGATGGCGTTTATTGGTCGTATTGGAAATTGTGGGCAGACTTGTTACTCTAGTAAGAGAATTTTAATTCATGAGAGTTTGTATGGAGAATTTGTAGAGAAATATAAAGAAAAATTTGAGATGCTATCACCTTCTGACCCAATGAAGATGAGTAGTACTTATGCTCCGATGAATAGCAAGAGTTCTTGTGATGATATATTGTCAATAGTAGAAAAGGCTGTGAAGCAAGGTGCAAAATGTATTACTGGTGGTGAAAAAATAAAAAGTGAGCCGGGAGCATGGATAGAGCCTACTATTATTTCAAATATCACCAAAGATATGGATATCTATAATGAGGAACTTTTTGGACCTGTGGCTATGGTCTTTACATTTTCAACAGACAAAGAGGCATTAGAGATTGCAAATGGTGTTCCTTTTGGTTTAGGTTCATCTGTCATTTCAAAAGATATTGAACGGGCGCAAAAACTTGCTTTAAAGATAGAGACAGGAATGACAGCAATTAACAGCTTTATGATAGCAGAGCCTGCAGTCCCTTTTAGGGGTATAAAGAAATCTGGCTATGGATGTGAGTTAGGAAAAGAAGGTTTTGAAGAATTTTTAAATAAAAAGGTTGTATTGTTAGTGGAGAATCAATCATGAAACACGTCTTAATTACAGGAGCTACAAGTGGTATTGGTAAGGCAACAGCTATTTCTCTTGCAAACATGGGCTATAGAGTTACTATTCACGGTAGAGATAATAAAAAATTAGAACAATCAAAAAAAGAGATTATTGAACAAAGCAACAATACAAATATTGATACTTTATTGTTTGATTTGTCTTCTTTGAAAAGTATTAAAACTGCCATTGAAACTTTTCTCAAAAAGAATGATACACTTGATGTTTTGATTAATAATGCAGGGGTAAGTCCCTATAATAAACTCACAACCAAAGATGAATTTGAGATGAATTTTGGGGTCAATAATTTAGCAACAACACTGAAAAAATCTAACGATGGAAGAGTAGTCATTGTGGCATCTATGGCATACTCTATGGGAAAATTTGACAAAGATGATTTAGAATTATCAGAAAGAGATTATAGTATGATGAATGTATATGGTACATCTAAGCTTTATGATATTTATATTGCTCAAAAATTTAGTGAAATTTTAAAAGAAGATAATATCACTGTAAATACCCTACATCCTGGTATTGTAAAATCATCTTTGTTTAGCGATAGTAAAGGAATTATGAAATGGATTAATATAATATCTGAAAAAATATTCTATATAACTCCAGAACAAGGTGCTAAAACATCAGTATATTTGGCAAGTTCAGTAGAGGTTAAAGGAGTTACGGGGAAATATTTCTCCGACTGTAAAGAGAAAGAACTAAAGGCAATTGCACTAAATAAAGAGTATAGAGATTTAGTTTGGGAAAAAATAGATTCTTTAATAGGAAAAATATGAAATTAAGTAAAAATAAACAAAAAAAATTAAAAACTTTACATGTCGCAGTAGCAATACTGTGGCTAATCTGTGTGGCTATAGTAACAATACTTGTATATATATCTATGCATGCAAAAACGGGTGAGACACTATATAGTTATACACATATATATCACTTTGTAGACACAAAGATACTAACTCCAGCTGCTGTACTAACACTATTTACGGGCATTGTCTATGTTCATTTTACTCAATGGGAATACACAAAACATAAATGGATTATATACAAATTAATAGTTTCACTTTTCATAATTATGTCTGGTATTTTTTATTTGGCTCCACTGACAGATAATATATTGGATATTGTAGAAAGCAAAAAAATTCTCGCATTAAATGATGCACAGTACATTAGTAATGCTACTAATTTATTTTATATGGGTACAGTAAATTTTTTCCTATTGCTATCTGCAACTGCAGCAGCTGTTCTAAAACCTTGGAAACGTCACTCTTCAATAAGATAGACTTTTGATAACTCCATCAAGGATAATTTAGCTAAAAAATGTATAATCGCAGTAATTAGAACAAGGTTAACCATTTGAAATTTGAAAACAAAAAACTCATCATCTTTGATCTTGATGGGACACTCATCAACTCAGCACTAGACTTGGCACTAGCCGTCAACTACATGTTAGAGACTTTAGAACAAGAAACATTCTCAGAAGAGATTATTCATGGATGGGTGGGTAATGGGGCTTTAACGCTTGTGAAACGAGCTCTTAGTGGTAGTAGAACAGTTGATGAGAACTTAGATGATAAGTATGTTGAAAAATCACTCAAATTTTTTTTAGATTACTATGAACAGAACCTTTGTAATGCTACGGTGCCTTACCCGCATGTTATTAGTACGCTTAAAAGACTAAAAGAAAAGTATACATTGGCTATTGTGACCAACAAACCTTTTGCGTTTGTTTCTCCTATACTTAAAGGTTTAGAGATGGATGGGCTGTTTGCACTCATTTTAGGAGGAGACTCTCTTGAAGAGAAGAAGCCCCACCCTATGCCACTATTGCATGTCTGTAACAAGTTAGATGTACCTGTAGATGCTTCCGTAATGGTAGGAGACTCTAAAAACGACATACTTGCTGCCAATGCCTGTGGTATGGATTCAGTAG
>CAZXGY010000083.1:0-5857 GCA_964640455.1 uncultured Sulfurovum sp. | reverse complement strand
TTCACTAAAGCCTCCATATGGGCTTTAGTCCCATACCCTTTATGTTTTTCAAACCCGTACTCTGGGTACTCTTTAGCCTGTGCAACTATCTCTCTATCTCGTGTGACTTTAGCCAGTATACTCGCAGCAGACACTTCTTGCACTTTATCATCTGCCTTGATCATAGTAGTAATGTTAGAGACTCCAAAGGTACTGTTACCATCAAACAAGTAGTCCACATCTGGCAAGTGTTTTTGTATGGACAGTAAACCATTGTGTAAACACTTTGATATTCCTAATTCATCTACTTCTTCTGCCGAAAAAGAGACGATGTGGTACTTACTGTTAGCTATCACCAAAGGGTACAAAGCCTCCCGTTTCTTCTCAGTCAACTTCTTAGAGTCCATCAACCCCTCAACCTCACCAGTCAACACCACCCCAGCCATGACTAGTGAACCTGCAAGTGGGCCTCGTCCTGCTTCGTCTATGCCGCATAGGGGTTTAGTTTTATTTTGCATTTTATCTCCATATTATATTTATGTGTTGTTCATATTTTTGGTGTTGTAAGGGTACAACACCCTACGATATCTCCATACATTTTATATACCTAACAATTCATAATTTCTGTAGGGTGTTGTACCCCGACAACACCTTTTTAATTTGAACATCAAACCAACCCTAACTCTTTAGATATATCTCTTATCAATTTTGACAATGGTCGTTTGTGTAAATTGTCATCTTCAAATAGATACTCTCCAAACAAATCTTGTTTGACTTCCTCTTCTGTTTTCTCTGTGAATTTGGCTAATTCTTTTATACGACTATCTGGGTATTGTTTACGTTTATTTATCATCTCTATGACTTTGTATTTGTGGTATTCATAACGTCCATCTAGTTCAAAAACTTCTATATATTTTTCATATTCATTCGTAAAATCCTCTTTTAATAAAAGTTCAAAATCTTCTGTATTTTCTATCTGTAAGTTTACATTTTGCATAAAGGTTTTGAATTTTACTTTTTTATCGAAATTAAAATGAGATGCTGTAGGTGATACGTTACCTATATCTCTATCTTTTTTTAATTTAGAGTTACAAACATAACATGAAGGTACAAAATTATACAAACTAAGTGCTAAATGAGGATACTCACTTTTACTTTTTACATGGTCTATTGTATATCCACTTTTAATATTTTTATTGGTAGCTTTAAATACATTTACAAATTCTATATTACAATAATAACAAGTATGTAGGTCTATATACTCTTTAAATATATCTGATATATGTTCTTGGTATTTACCCTGATAATTAAATACTTCTCTTATCTCACTCTCAATATTTAAAGGCAATTTAATGTTTAAAAGTTTATCAAAGGAGTTACAAAGAAGAGACTTCAAATCACACCCTAAATCATCTTCAAATTTCTCTTGGTATATTTTCTCCAATGTTTTATACGCATAATTTTTATATTTACGTTGTGATATATCATCATAATACAGGTCTTCAATTTTTGAATAATTAGTTATTTTAATCATCATCTAACTCAGCTAATTGTTTTTGCAGTCGTGCCTTTAATTTCTCTTTAGCTACTTTTTTATCAAAAAATTTATCTATTTCCAAAAGATGATTTTCTAAAACTTGTTTCAAATATGGGTCACCTACTATAGATTGTGTCTGACGAAAACCTTTCTCTCTGTTTTCATATATCTTCTGCAAACATTTTTTATGTCTTTTTTTCTTAGTAATATTATGAAAATCTATAATCTCATTTATCTTCCCCTTAGCAAACTCACCCATAAGCCCATCATCCATGAAGAAGCTATCACTTAATAATGTATGAATATTTGCTCCAAAGGTTTGTTTTTTATTCATCACTTCATCATGCTTTAGAACCTTACATTTTCCATCTTCATATGTATCTAAAAAGATGATATTTTGTTTTGGAATGTCTGATAGGAGGAATGGGGAGTGGGAAGTGAATATAATATGTATTTTTTTATCAGAAAAGTTATCTTGTATAAATTGAACTATAAATGAAATATATTTTTTTTGCCAATTTGGATGTAAAAAGTTTTCTCCTTCATCAATAAGCAATAATATATTTTCTTTATCAATAGATGAATATATTGTGTTAAACAAGTATATAAACTGATATTCCCCATCACTCATACTGGGAAATAAGTCAAAATTAAATACATTTTTACCAAAGAATGGGGAATATGAATTATTGTCATTTTTGCGTTTTATTATTTCTATATATGTTTTAAAAAAGTTATCCTCTACATTTCTTATATTGATATAATTATTTGTCACAAAAGAAAAATCCTCTAAATATGTTTGTAACGAAGTAATAAACCTGGATATTGAAGCTTTTATAGAATCATGCTCAATATAGGTTTGTAAATCTGACATTGTTTTATTATAATCTTTCTTAGCAACTACATCAAAGTCTATTTTATTATTAAATAAATAAGCCAATAACAAAAGAATATGATATATTTTCATTCTTTTTGAAATATCCTCTTCAAAAACACTATATGTATGAGAAAAATCAATATCATCGTTTTTTATAAGCTCTAATAAATCATAATAATCATCGTGGATAGAGATATTTATAAGTTCTGGTATTTCAAAGGGTAAATAAAGATTGTTGTTTTTTAAGAAATCATACAATAGTAAATACTCTTTTTGGCTATGGGAAGGCGTTGGTTTTGTAAATATCATTTGAAAATCTTCTTCATATGTATTTATTGTTTTATGTGCAATAAAAGGTTGAACATTTATGGTGAGTTCTAATTCTTTTTTGGAATATAAATATAAATTATGCTCTTTTTCAGTATAGTAAATAGCAATTTTTCCAACATCTAAGACTGCTACAGGAAATGGACTAACTTTTGGATTTTCATAACTTTGATTATCAATTAATTCCAAAACATTACTCTTCCCACTCCCATTCTTCCCAACAATAGCCGTCACATTAATATTATCACCAAAAAAGTTTTCTATATATTGTTTATTACCTTTTTCATCAATATTCTTATTAATGGTTAATGTCTCACCATCATAATGACAATTAAACTTTGGAGAAAAATTAAACTCTTGTTCTTCTATATTCTTATACTCCTCCACCCACAAATAAACCAGCTCCATTCTTTCCCCTTGAAATTATTACAATGATTATATCTAAATTCATGGTGTTGTCATGGGACAACACCCTACCAAATTTACTACCAATATTAAATTTATTTTGCTTTCCAACCGTAGGGTGTTGTACACTTACAACACCGATAACCCAAACATGTAAATAAATTGTAAATACATTATGTAACTCATATTTTTGGTGTTGTCGGGGGACAACACCCTACACCCTCTTGTTATCCAATTCAAAAATATGACAATTTGACATATTTTTAACACTTCGTTAACATCTATG
Source organism: uncultured Sulfurovum sp. (assembly GCA_964640455.1). GTDB lineage: Bacteria > Campylobacterota > Campylobacteria > Campylobacterales > Sulfurovaceae > Sulfurovum. The sequence continues at coordinate 2,446 of CAZXGY010000083.1, read as the reverse complement.
CTACCATCTCTTATGTCAAACTATAAACGATTATATCTTGATGGGTATAGCTACTTCATCACCATTGTCACACAAGGAAGAAACCCTATACTTATAGACAACATCTCCTTACTGCGTGACAGCTTCAAACGTAGTAAACAACGGTATTGTTACAACATAGATGCTATTATTATCTTACCTGATCATATACACATGATTATGACTCCTAAAAATCCTCAAGATTACTCTAAAATCATCACACATATCAAACGGAGTTTTGTATATGGTTTAAACAAGGGTGTAAAAGAAGAAGCCAAACTAAACCTTACCTCTTCTAGCTACCATCGTAAACTCTCAGGCATCTGGCAAAAAAGATTTTATGAACATACTATACGAGATGAAAAAGATTGGTTAGAAAAAATGCATTACATCCAACATAATGCCGTTAAACATGACTTGGTAGATGATTGGAACAACTGGAAACATTCGTCATTCATAAACAAACCGTAGGGTGTTGTACCCTTACAACACCATGAATATTGGATTATTATAAAAATATAAATTTGGTTTGGATATTTGGGCTATTGGTGTTGTCGGGGGACAACACCCTACATGTCTGCTAATACCTCTAAAAACGCTTCCCCATACCTCTCAAACTTCACTTCACCTATCCCATGTACTTCTAACATCTCAACTTTGTTTTGTGGTTGTTTGTTACTCAGGTCTTTGAGTGTTTTGTCTGAGAATACGATGTAAGGAGGTATGCCTTTGGCAGAGGCTATTTGTGTACGTAATTCTCTTAACTTGTCGTACATGTCTACATCGTAGTCGTCGAAGTAGGTTACTTTCTTTTTAGCTTCTGCTACTTGTACTGTAAGGCGTTCTTTTTTGAGATCTATGCTGTGTGCACCTTTGATGACTTCTGCACCGAATTCTGTCAACTTGTAAACCTTGAACTCACCTATGGCTACCGCACCAAGCTCTAAAAGCTTGTCACCTATGGTAAGCCATTGGTTCTTGGTATATTCGTCTCCTATACCGTAAACAGACAAGCTATCGTGCCCATTCTGCAATAGACGTTGCTCTTTACTCCCCTTGAGTACATCTACAATGTAGTGAAGCCCAAAGCTCTGCTCAGTTCGGAGTATAGCAGAGAGCATCATACGTGCAGCCGTGGTGATGTCAACTTTCTCTGACTCTGGTGCAGTACAGTTGTCACATTTGGTACCACATGACTCTATACGGTCATCAAAGTAGGCAGCGATGCTTTGGTGTCTACAGTTCTCTGAGTTGGCAAACCTTACCATACTGTCAAGCTTGTTGAATGCATGTTGTTTATAAGGAGTCTCTGGTAGATCTTCTATAAACATCTTTTGTTGCACAATGTCTGCGGCAGAGTAAAGAAGCAAGGTCTCTGACTCGACACCATCTCGTCCTGCACGTCCTATCTCTTGGTAGAAGTTCTCTAGGGTTTTTGGTAGTGTCATGTGTACCACAAAACGAATGTTAGACTTGTCTATCCCCATACCAAATGCGATAGTAGCTACGACTATCTGTACACGGTCAGCAACAAAGTCTGCATAGGTATTGTTTTTCTCTTGGGTAGGTAGTCCTGCATGGTACGCTTTAGCCTCTATACCTTTACCTTGTAAAAAACTTGCTATGGCTTCTGTAGATTTACGTGAAAGGGTATAGATAATACCTGATTCATCCGTATGCAGTTTAAGAAACTCCAACAACTGTGCACGCCCATCTTTGATACGATGACGTGCATTGATACTTAGATTTTCACGAAAGAGGGAACCCCTGACACGCTTAGGATTAACCAGTCCTAAGTTAGTTGCTATGTCTTGTTCTACTGCGTTGGTAGCTGTGGCAGTAAAGGCAGCTATAGGTGTAGTGTTGAACTGCTCTTTAAGTAATGATAATCGTCTATAATTTTCTCTAAACTCATGCCCCCACTCAGAAACACAGTGTGCTTCATCTATAACGAAAAAGTTGATGGGAAGTTGATGCAGTAGGTTTAAAAAGTACGCATTTGTCAGGCGTTCAGGTGCGACATAAAGAAGTTTTATCTCTCCTGCTCTTAACTGTTTTTCTATCTCTTGACTCTCTTCTAGTGTTTGCATGGAAGATAACATAGCCGCCGAAATAGCATTTTCTTGCAGTGCCACAACTTGGTCATGCATAAGAGCCAACAAAGGAGAGACTACCACAGTAATACCCTCCATAAGAAGCGAAGGAAGTTGGTAGCAAAGTGACTTACCTCCACCCGTAGGAAGGATCATCAGTACATCTTCTTTATTGACGATGGCATCTACCACCTCTTCTTGTAAAGGTCTAAAAGTATCATGTCCGAAATAGTGTTTAAGTGTTTCAATTTTATTCATAGTAGAAGTGTAGCGTGAAAATTTATAAGTGAGGAAAAATATGTCATATTGACATATTTTTAGTTAAATTTATATCC
>CAZXGY010000082.1:3769-5906 GCA_964640455.1 uncultured Sulfurovum sp. | reverse complement strand
CATAATTTGGGTTTATCTTAGTACTCTTCACCCGTAAAGTGTTTAAGTGCATCTTTCATAAGTGCAATATGATAATTCTCTTGATGGTTAATAAAGTCAAAGAATTGTGCTAACTCTTTACTGTCTTTAGATACAGCATCTGATAGTTTTTTACACTCTTCTTTGGCTGCTAACTCTTCATTTATGCCATCTTTTAAAAACTGAACCACATCTTCTACTTGGTAAAGCTCTTTCATGACGATCCTTGGAACACCCAATATACCCATCTGTGCACCCATCTCACCAAATCGTTTAAGATGGAAAAAGCTCTCATCAATCAGTATTTGAAAGATTCTATTCATATACGCATCACTACTGTGTGCTTTAAGATAATTATAAATCATAATAAGTTCATACTCTTTATACGTCTCTTCAAACAAAAAGAGTGTCAAAGCATCTGTAGCTTCTTCGGTAAGTGCTATTTGAGGTAATTTACGTGCTATATTAAACGCTGTAATGGTTTCATCACACATACCTTTAAGCGTCTCTTGCATATAGTGAATATCTGTAGACATACGTGCATTAAGTGCCTTATCTGGAGAGCTTACAAGCTGTAAGTTTATCTCGTCAAGCCTCTTGATAATATCATGTAAGAGATCACTTAACTTCTCTACTTTTATAGGTATAGCATCTCTGTCATAACTATAACTTTCATTAAGTTCAATCATTTCATTTTCAAGCCAAGTGAAATGTCTAAAAAGTATGTCAGAGAAATCAAAAAGTATCTGTTTATTGGCTGTTTTACTCATAAATCCTGCCATAAGCATTTCGAGCCATGCTTCATGTGTTTTTATCATTACTGTTTTCATATTTATTTTTCTTCCTCTTTTTCTTCTTTGGGTACACAACTGTTAGATATCTGATACGTGATTGCTGGATACTCAGGATCATTTTGTCTCTCGTTATATGTATCAACCGCTGCTTTAATAGCCAAGGCAACCATCTCTGAACATGCTGCATTTTCAGGAGGTAGTTTATCAAGTAAACTCATCGTTGCATCTACTAGGTTATAAATGCCTTTAAAGTTAAGCCCTTTTGCTTCTTCTGTCAGCATAGAGCCAGCTACGACAGTAGTCGTACAGCCTATAGCTTGAAAACGTATATCATCTACATACGGTTCATCTTCATCTCTACCTACACGTATGTAAATGGCTACTTTCTCACCATTTTCTGGGTTTTTACCTATGCCTTGTGCATCAGTACCTTCTAAAGTTCCATAGTTCTTGGGGTTCATCATGTGTTCTATAAGTTGTTTGTCCATACTCATATGAGCCTGCTCCTCATTATATTAGTGAAATTATTATACCATTTATGGTTTATAGATTGGTGTTAAAGCATTTTAAGTATAATACACCTATTAAAAATCAACCACCCATGGGAGTTAGATAGATGTTAAGATTTGCCCAGTCACCTACGGGTGATATGCACATAGGTGAGCTACGTATAGCTATACTTAGTTACCTTGTTGCACTACAACGTAAAGAGCCTTTTACCATTCGTATAGATGATACAGATAAAACCTCTAATATAGAGGGTAACGATACAGAAATTATGCAAATTTTAGAAAAGTTTGCACTCATCCATGAATCAGTTTTTCACCAAAGTGAACACTTACATATGCATCAAACACTGGCTATCAGGCTACTAGAAGAAGGTAAAGCATTTGTTTGTACCTGTACTTCAGAAGAGATAGAAGCAGACAAAGAAGCAGCTAAAACTAACAAAATCACTTACCATTACTCTGGACGTTGTGAAAACAAAGACAAAGCAGAACATATAAAACTCAAAGAATCTAACACTCCTTTTGTACTGCGTCTTAAAAAACCTATAGCGTCTATTGTCAATCATGATTTAATTAAAGGTGATGTTACTACTGTTCCCAATGATGTGGACTCTTTTATCATCTTAAATGCTGATGGCACACCTACAGAAAACTTTGCCTCTGCCTGTGATGATATGCTCTCTGGGATTACTATGATTATCCGTGAAGATGCCCATCTTTTAGATACAGCTAAACAGATACATATCAAAGAACAATTAGGCTTTGATACAGAGATACACCATGCACACGTACCTGTTCTCTCCAACTGTGATGAAA
>CAZXGY010000082.1:0-3669 GCA_964640455.1 uncultured Sulfurovum sp. | reverse complement strand
TTTGATACAGAGATACACCATGCACACGTACCTGTTCTCTCCAACTGTGATGAAACTTCTTCTGTAAAATGGCTCTTTGAACAAGGCTGTATCCCTAATGCTATTATTAACTATTTACTCCTTTTAGGGAATGATAAGACACCTAAAGAGATATTTACGCTTCCTGAAGCTATAGCATGGTTCAACCTAGAAGACATCTCTAAATCAGTTGCAAAATTTAATAATGAGAAACTAAGATTCATCAACCGTGAACATCTTAGAATAATGGATGATAAACAACTTTCATCTCTTTTTGGATTTGCCGATGCAGATGTAGGTAAGTTAGTAAAACTCTACTTAGCAGAAGCTAGCACTATCAACGAACTAGCAAGTAAAATTCGTCCTATTTTTGCTCCTAAAGTCTTTGAAGGAAAATGGAAAGAAGAGATGGAAATTATGCAAAAAATTATTGAAAATGCACCTATGATAAAAACATTTGATGCATTTAAAGATTATATTATAAAAGAGTCTGGACTCGAAGATAAAAACTTTTCTACACCACTTAGACTTTTACTCACTGGTGCAGAAAATGGACCAGAACTTTGCAATATTTACCCACTTATTAAAGCTTACTTATTGGAGGTAGCATCATGATTTTAGAAATTTATTGGCTTATTAGAAGTATCGGAGTACTTTATATATGGATTATTATTATTGCTTCATTTTTAAGTTTTGTACGACCTGATCCTTACAACCCTATTGTACAACTACTCACACGTCTAACAGAACCTGTATTTGCATTTATACGAAAAAAACTCCCTTTTGTTGTGATGGGTGGCATAGATTTATCTCCACTTATTATTATATTTGGTTTACAGTTTCTTGATATCATCATACGTAACGTACTTGTAGGATAACTATGTTCTTGCGTCTGTTTACTCTTGTTTCACTTTTCTTTGTACTTTCTACTTTAGAGGCAAAAACTTTTACCTACTGGAAAGTACATCAAATGCCAAAAAGTGTAGAAAAAGACTACTATATTTGGCGTCTTCTTTCTCAAAAAAGCACAACTAAACAAGAAGCCCAAAATATCATCTATGAAGCAACAAGACTCAATAAAAAACTTCAAACTGCTTACAAGGCAAAAACAGGACTCACAGCAAAACTCCCTAAAATAAAAGCAACTGGACCTGTAGATAACAGCTGGAGAGCAAGAAGTAAGGCCAATAAACACTTTAAACATGGACTTGCACTTCTAAAACAAGGGAAAGCTAAACAAGCCTCTGGGTATTTTGATGTTGCACGTCGCTCCTATAAGAAGCGTTATGATGTAGACAAATCACTCTTCTGGCTATATATGAGTACTAAAGACAAAGTCTATCTTAAAGTATTACGAAAAAGTCATCATGTAAATATCTACACTCTTATAGCAGCAGATACCATGCAGGCAAGGTATCCTAAGACCATCACCGAATCTATCTGGAAAAACAAAACATCGGGTTTTGATATTCAAAATCCCATCGATTGGGCAAAAGTAAAACATAAAATGAAAGCGGGATGCAACTTAGATGATTTAGCTGATGAACATAAATCTCAAGAGTGTATTGGTGTCTATACCTATCTTAAAGCCAAAGCATCCAATTTTACAGAGTCTTATTTCCCTATGCCTTACCGTGATGCAATGAAAGATATGCCAAAAGAACGTCAAGCACTTATCTATGCCATAGCACGTCAAGAGAGCCGTTTCGTACCTGCATCTGTTTCACGTTCTTTTGCTTTAGGTATGATGCAGTTTATGCCTTTTCTTATCAAACATATTGCCAAACAAAAAGGTGAAAATATCGATTTAGATACGATGTTTGATCCATACAAAGCCATTGAGTATGCAGACTATCATTTAGACTATCTTACAAAATACCTACACCATCCTCTTTTTATTGCCTATGCATATAATGGAGGTATAGGCTTCACAAGAAGACATATTAAAAACAATAAACACTTTAGAAAAGGATCGTATGAACCTTATATGAGTATGGAGAGTATGGAAAATATAGAAGCGAGAGAATATGGGAAAAAGGTTTTAGCCAACTATGTCATTTATATGAATAAGTTAGGTATAAAAACCCGAATATTTCCTCTCTTGAAAACACTTGCTTCACCAGAGGAAACAGATACATTTAGGAAATAAGTCTAAAACCCTTTTTTAGTATAAACAAACTTTGCTACTTTTGCAAAGTTTAACGTACCTTTTCCATACATTTTATTTTCAAATACAAGTGAAAACCTCTTTCCTGTATGAGGGAAGGTGACTTCATAATACTCACCCCAATCAGTAATAAATGATATTCCTTTTAATCTCTTATCATTATCATTTAAGCGTACAGCTTTTGTGGCTTTTTTACCATTTAATGTTAAAGTATATTCATTTACATTATCTGAAACACTCTTTTTATCAAAGTTCAAAGTACTCTCTTCAGGCTCTTCAAATGCTACTCCTACAATAAAGACCTCTTTACGTTTATCTTTTTTTTCAAAGTTTGGTGTATACATGTAAGTTGCAGTTAAAATAGCTACAGAACTGTTTCCATCGCTTAATTCTGCTTTTTCTGTTTGTTGTAAATATTTATGATATTTAATTTTCTGTGTATATGAATTTAGTAGAGCTTGTTCTTCTTTTGATGAACATCCAACAAAGAGTGCAATAACAATAAGTCCCAAAAATAATCTAAGCATAAATGCCCTCCTTTAATTAAAAAAGAGTTTAACATACTTTCAATAAACATTTAAGTAGGTAACCTAAAACAAACACTTCAATGCCTACACACTAGGCCAACACGCTACTCTCTCCGAGTTGTGTTATTGCACAAATTACACAAACTTTGCACAGTTAACAAGTTTTTGACAAGTTTTATTGCACAGTTATTGCACAGTTTTACACAAAAAACAACTGTAATTTTCTAATATTCATCATAAGGGTACAATTATCTCAAACATCTTATCTTTTTATTCTCAAATCATTTTCTAAATATTTCTCTGCCTCTAGTTCATCATTATCCATAAGTAAAGATTGAATTACTATTGCATCATCATTAATTGATGCATCAGTTTCAACTGTAGCATCTAATGATTCACTTTTAGTATTTTCTTCAGTAGAATTATCTTCTATTTGAATTTGTATATTATTTGTAATATCTACAGAAGCCCTTGTATCTGATTCACTCTCTTTTTTACTCTTATTAATAGGGTCAGTTTCATTTTTTTCTAATTCTTTTTTAACAGGTACAGGCTTATATTGAGTTATATTTTCACTTTCACTTTCACTTTTATTATCATTTATTGCAATACTCTGTTTTTCATGACTTTTCTTATTTTTTGAATAATTAATACGAAACTGCTTTTTCATCTTCTCAACTTCATCTTTATCAAGATTTATACATTGCCCATCATAAATAGCTATAGATTGTCTCAAATCAACATATACTTCTTGTTCTTTAGCATAACTAATGAAGTTTGGTATCGTATCAGCTACTGTAGCAATTTTAGCAATGATTTTTTGAATTTTAATCTTATTTTCTTCTTTTAGTATCAAATGCTCTTCTTCAGAGATTTTATTACCCCAAAGGTTTTTTATAGCTACAGCATAAGGAAGTATTCTTTTGCCGGTTGTAGTCTCTGATGCTCCTGTTTTAT
>CAZXGY010000081.1:4528-5947 GCA_964640455.1 uncultured Sulfurovum sp. | reverse complement strand
GGCTACAAGAGGAGCACCATTTAGCAGAGTGTACTACGACAGCCTAGGCAGAGAAGTAGGAAGCTACACGTACACTATGAAAAAAGGTAGCCGTACTTCTTACACCAGTAGACGTGTCGTAAAACGTAAGTACTACAATGCCAAAGGCAACCTTTATAAAGAAGAACTCCCCCATTATCAAACCGAGACCGCAGGTACTATAAATACCAATTATGATGCCTATGGTAGAGCTACAAATGTCACTAAGACAGGACCAAATAGTACAGATCAAACCTATACCCATAGTTACAGTAACTTTGCCCATACCCTCACCAACCCTAACTCCCAAACCAAAACCACTGTCAAAAATGCCTTTGGAGAGGTAGTAAGCATAGATGATGGATCCAAAATAACGTACAGCTATGACTCTATAGGTAATCTTCTTAGTACCACAGACAGTGCAAGTAATGTCATAAGCATGGAGTACGATGCTTCGGGTAATAAGAAAAAGATGAATGACCCAGACCTAGGCATATGGACATACACCTATAATGCTCTAGGTAAAATGACTGCACAAAGCAACGCATTAAACCAAAATACAACGATAAACTATGATGTTTTAGGACGTATGCTTCAAAGAGAAGTGACAGAAGGAAGTAGCTTCCATAAAACAGTTTATGAATATGGAGCATTTAATAGTTCTAAAGGGAATAGAGGTAAACTTCTTAAAACGACAACTACTTCTTCTGAGAATGGAGCTGCCACACAAACCCAAACCATCACCCAAAGCTATGACAACAAAGGTAGACCAAGCCAAAGCAACACAAATATTTCTGGCAGAGGAGACTACAGCACTTCAACCACCTACGACCACCACAGTAGACCAAGTCGCATCACTTACCCTAACGGCTACTACGTTACCAACCGTTATAAAAACGGATTACTAGAAGCCATTATAGGTAAAGAGGGTAAAGTACACTATGAGGTCAATGAACGTAATGCCTTTGGTGAGATGGAAAAAGCCAAGTTTGCCAATGGTATCAATACAGGTATAGATTATGATACTGCAGGATATGTAAAAAACATCAACAGCTATGGGGTTCCCTTTGGGAATATCCAATCCTTGCACTATGAGTATGATGGTTTAGGGAATGTTGTACAAAGAGATGAGACCAATATCAATGGAAAATTCATCAAAGAGACGTTTAAATATGACAGTATGAACCGTCTTACAAAGTTTGATGTAGATACAGATGTACAAGTAAGAGGATTTGCTCTTGCAAAAACCTATGGCTATGATGCTATAGGTAATATGATTTCTCAAACAGGTATCGGTACCTATACTTACACGGATAGCCGTTATGGTCCTCATGCAGTTGACCATGCAGGAAGTAGAAGCTACACCTATGATGCAGTAGGTAACATGACCGACCGTAACGG
>CAZXGY010000081.1:0-4518 GCA_964640455.1 uncultured Sulfurovum sp. | reverse complement strand
TACCTACAACCCCCTAAACAAACCAGCCACCCTAACAAACCATACCAACAATAAAACTGTCACATTCACCTATGGTGCAGGTGGAGCAAGATACCAAAAACAAACCTCAGATGGTAAGTTCACTTTTTACCTAGGTAAAGCCTATGAAGAACAAGTAGAAGACAACACAGAAAAGCAAACGTGCTACATCACCCTTGGTGGTAAAACCATAGGAACACACGTAGAGGTAAAAGACACAGATTATGTCACTAGCAACCCTAACTACAACGAAGCCACCTATAACCGCTACTTCCATACCGATGCCCTAGGAAGCATTACTGCCATCACAGATGATACAGGTACAGTAGTAGAAAGAAGAAGCTACGAGCCTTTCGGGAAGATACGAGCGATGGACTACGGAACAAACAACAACTCCATTGCCAACACCACCACTCAAACCACCAGAGCCTTTACAGGACATGAACAGATAGCAGAGCTTAGTGGGCTTATACATATGAATGCTAGGGTGTATGATAGTGACATAGGTAGGTTCCTTAGTGCAGATACTACTATACAAGACCCGCATGATTCTCAAAGCTACAACCGTTACAGCTATGTAAGAAACAACCCTATGGTGTTTACAGACCCTAGTGGACACTCATGGTTTAGTAAGTTATGGGATAAGATAGGAACGTATGTTATTGCTGTAGTAGTGGCTGTCATAGCTGTCTATACTGGTGGATTGGCATTAATGTCAATGACTGGTACATCTACAATAGCCGCTGCATCAGGAGTAGCTATCAATGCAGGGGCTTATGGAGCCATAGCAGTCAGTGGAGCCATAGGAGGTTTTGCCGCAGGGGTAGCAAGTGGTTTGCTTACTGGAGCAAGCCTTGGAGATTCTTTAGCTATGGGACTTAAAGGAGCAGGATATGGAGCTATAGGTGCAGTTACTGCGGGCTACATAGGTGGTATAAGTTCAGGAGCCATACGAGCATCTCTACACGGCATAACCAGAGCTGCCATAAGTAAAGCCCAAGGTAGTACATGGAGTGGTGGCTTTTGGTCAGGTTTTGCTACTTCACTGCTCTCACCATTAGCAAGTAGTGCAAGTAGCTTTGAAAGTAAAGTAGCTATGTCAGCTATAGTAGGAGGCACTGCCGCAGAGCTAGGTGGCGGTAAGTTTGCCAATGGTGCTGTTACTGGTGCGTTTATTATGATGTATAATGAGATGGGGCATGTAACAAAAAAAAGAATTAGTGAATTAAACGTCAAAATTCAAGATAGTGTGACTAATTTTATTACTGAAGTAGAAGATAAATTAGGAATAAAATTAAGAATTACACAGGGATATCGTTCGATAGCAACACAAAATGCTTTATATGCTAAAGGAAGAACTGCAGCTGGAAAAATTGTTACAAATGCAAAAGGAGGATCAAGTTATCATAATTATGGTTTGGCAATTGATGTTGTTGAAATTCGTAATGATGGAACTATTAATTGGAGTCCTGATTGGAATGATATAGGTGCAATAGGAGTTAATAATGGCTTTGAATGGGGTGGAAACTGGACAACTATTTTAGATAGACCACATTTTCAAATGACATTTGGATTATCAATACATGATTTACAACAAGGAAAAAGACCATGAAAAAAATAATATTTATGATTATGATTAATTCCCTTTGGGCAAATAATTGTTCATTGGAAAATTTAGAGTATTTATTAAAAGATGATAAAAATACTTTTAATATAATAGACAAGTCATCACTTTTGATACCGAATCACAATGAACAATTAAAGTTTTTTTATAATAAAAAGAATAAAGAACTAAGCAAGATAGAATATCAAGGATTTTCTTCAGTACACAGTTTAGAAATTACTTATTATTTTGGCAATAAGGGTAATATCCTTGTTAAAATAGTTAAGAAAAATTATACTGATTATTTAGGTTCAAAAGTAATAGATGTATTTGCAAAGCAAACTACATTCTTGCCATTGTGCGATAATTATAAATTTGATGACTTAAATTACAATGGATTCAAAGAAGAATATAATTTATTGTTGAAATTTAAAAAGTTTTTTCCAAAAAAAGATTAGAGGGGCAGAGATAGCTTGTGATGCTCAATTAATTATGCAAGGATGGAATGATGCGAATGGTTTATAAAATACTAATAATTACAATACCAATTATTTTTTATATAGTATATAAAATATCAACACCAAATAGTGAATTAAATAAGATGACAAACGAAGAAATAAAAACTTATTTTATTAAACACAATAGAGAATTAAAATATCTTGTAGGCATATGTGATAAATATCCTCAAATTAAATTTGTTGATACAACAGATATAGATATATTATTAGATTATTACAATAAAAAGTTATCAAATGATACTAGAGAAAAAATAAAGCAAATGCAAAGCATGATTAAAAAGTTAAAAATTTATAGTATGAGTTGCGGAAGTGGTATTGGAAATGATGATAATCAACTTGCAGGTGTTGACTTTACTTTATATTCCTCTGGTTTAAGTTTAGGTGGAGAAGCAGAATCTATTAGTTTTGAAACAAAAGCATTTAGAGACTTATTTAAACACAAAAAGAGAATCAAAGTAGATGGGATAAAAGTATATCCTCTTAATGAAGAAGGATGGTCTATTGTTGTGTCACAATCAAAATAAATAGATATATCTGTAGCTATAACCGTTACAGCTATGTAAGAAACAATCCGTTAAAATATACAGACCCAACAGGTAACAGCTGGTGGACGAAGTTTAGAGATAAGTGGTTGAAGCCCATAGTTAGTATAGTAGTTGCAGCAGTGATAGCTGTGTATATGCCAGGACTGCTACTTGGTCCAAATATGTTCTCTACTATGGTTGCAGGGGGAGAGTTAGCTCTTAGTGGTGTAGGATTAGCCGCCGTAGGGGCTACAGCAGGCTTCGCCTCAGGAGCCATCATGACAGGGTCTTTAAGTGGTGCCTTAAAAGGTGCCATGTGGGGAGCTATTAGTGCTGGAGTGGCGTATGGTATAGGAGAACGTCTTGGTCATGCAGGAAGTATCTTCGGTAAAAATGTCAAAGCAGGACAAGCCTTTATAAAGGCTACAGCCCACGGACTAAGCCGTGCTGTCATAAACATGGCACAAGGTGGTACATTTAAATCAGGCTTTGCAAGTGGCTTTAGCTCTAGCTTCTTTAGCCCAGGCACAAGCTTAGGTGGAGAAGGAGCAGGAGGATTTACACTTAGAACCACCATTGCAGGTGTTGTAGGTGGTACTGCTAGTGAGATAGGTGGTGGGAAGTTCTCTAATGGTGCTATTTCTGGGGCGTTTGTGCATATGTTTAATGCGGAGAAAATAGGTAAATATTTTGTAAGTAAGCCAGAAGCACATAATAGTGGGAAGACTCATGTTCATTGGGGAAAATCAAGTGATAAAAGATTAAATGCTGTAAATACAGATGGATCAGTTAGGCATGGTAAATATCCACCGGGAAAAGTAAAGAACTTTATTAATAAAGTATTTAAAGGGTTTAACATACCAAGTGCTATGCTTCTTGTTCCTGAAAGTATATTACAACAAGGATATATAAATAATGCGACTTGTGGAAATTATGTATGTCCGGAGGTATACTAAATGAAATATATTTATAACGTAGTTTATTATCGTAATGATAATTTATTTGATATTTCAGAGTATGAAAGTGAATATTTTTCATCAGAGAAAGAAGCAAAAACTTTTCTTTTAGAGATTATTGATGATGAAGAAAAAAATATTAATGATGCAGATTTTAAATTTTGGAAAATTAAAATTATTAAAGCGGCAATTAATCAGATAGAATTTAAAAAAGAAATTTCTATATATGATTTAAATGCAAATTTGTTATATGATTCAACTATTAATATTAATATTAATTCAGATAAAGTCATTAATAAAGAAAATATTGGATCTATTGTATATATTGAAGCTTTTCCATGGAATGCATCTTCCCCATGTGTTTTGCCAATATATGGGGTAATTGGAGATATATATGATAATAAATATATTGTATATACGATTAATAAATGGAAAGTTGTACATTTTCATGTATTGCCAAGAGATATTAAATTAGTAGATAATGAAGATACTATAGAGGATATTATAAAATTGGCAAAAATAATTAATCAAAAAGAAGTTAATTCACAATATAAAAGAATACTTGACGGTGATATTTATTGGTTTAACGTAACATAGAAGTCATAGAAAAGATAAAATAGTGGGTACAAATAAAATTAGGTACCAAACACGCCAAGAGTTCTTAAAATAAACTTCAAATGACTCTATAAACTGCTATATCTATGGCTCCTAAAAGTGCTTAAAAGTCGAACAAAAAAGCTATAATTAAATATCCAGTTACTGGAAATTTAAATGAAAGGATAGTCATGGATAGAGAACATAAATATTTTAATTGTACACAAAATAATTCATATAATGAATTAGAATATCGTATAAAAAAGTATAAAAATACAGATGAAGTTAAAGCATTTTTAAAAGAA